>DAOTYL010000257.1:0-7817 GCA_034434955.1 Anaerolineae bacterium
GAAGGTTGGGGGCGAGGCTACTTGCTGTCGATGTCGATGAGGCCCATCTTGATAGCGTACTTCACCAGTTGCGTGCGGCTGTGCAGCCCCAACTTGCGCATGATATTCTCGCGATGCCGCGCCACCGTCTTGGCGCTGATGCCTAGCTGCTCGCCAATCTCGCGGTTGGACAGCCCCTCAGCCACCAGCGTCAGCACCTCGTTCTCGCGTTCGGTCAGGCTGCCCATACCTTCTTCCCCTTCGCCGCGTCCGCGCCGCAGGTGATCCTGCAGCAGCAGTTGCGCCACCGAGGAGTGCAGATACACCTCGCCCCGTGCGACTGCTCGGATGGCGATCATCAGCTCATCGGCAGCGGCGCTCTTGGGAATATACCCCGAAGCGCCCGCGTTGAGCATGGCGAAGAAGTACTCGCGCCCCTCGTGGATGGTCAGCGCCAGCACAGCTGCCGACGGGCAGCGCTCCCGCGCTAGGCGGGCGGCCTCCAAACCGTCTATGCCGGGCATGGTGATGTCCATCAGCACCACATCGGGCTGAACCTCGGGCAGGAGGGTCAGCGCCTGCGTAGCGTTGGACGCCTCGGCCACGACGCTCATATCCGGCTGGGCATCGATCAGCGCCCGAATGCCTGCCCGTACCACGTCGTGGTCATCCACCAGCATTACGCGGATCGTAGCCGCCTCATTCATGGGTCTCCGCTCCTGCTTGCAAAGGGATCACCGCACGGACGACTGTCCCCTTCCCCGGCTCTGAGCACAGCATGAGTTGACCGCCCGCTGCCAAGAGGCGCTCCCTCATGCCAATAATACCCCACGCTTGGCGCTCCGTCACGGCCCCGCTGAGTACTTCCGCCACGTTGAAGCCACACCCTTTGTCTGCAACCTCCAACGTGACGCTGTAGGGGGTGAAAGTGAGGCTCAGCCGTGCGGTGTCCACACCAGCATGACGAGCGACGTTGGTCAACGCTTCCTGCGCCACACGGAATAGCACCGTTTCCATCTCGGCAGGCAAACGGCTCTTGTGCCCTTTGACTTCTATCTCTACGTCAAGGTCGAACTGTCGGCGGGTGTGATCGGCCAGCCAGTGCAATGCGGCCACCAATCCCAGATCATCCAGCTGCGCAGGGCGCAGATCGGTGATCAGGTGGCGCAGATCGGCATGTGCCCGATCGGCCAACTGGTACAGTGCGTCGGCCACTTCCGCAGTCATAGGTTGGCCTGAGGCGAGCGCTGTCCGCACGCCCTCGATGCGGTAGCTCAAGGCGGTAAGCATCTGCCCGATATGGTCGTGCAGTTCGCGGGCGATGCGTGCCCGCTCCTCCTCCTGCGCGACGACCGTGCGCCGTAGCAGTTCCGTTTGCAGTTCTTGGCGGCGTGCCATCTCTTCCCGCGCACGCGCCTCGGTAGCCTTCAGGATGCGCTGGCGCTCCAATTCTGCTTCGTGCAGGGCGTGAAGCAACCCCACCATAGCGGTGGCAGCGGCAGCGGAATGCAGCACTTGCACAGGGAAGCCGAAAAGGCGGCGGAAAACCTCAGTGTTGTACACGGTAGAGGGGAACAGGACGCTGGGCGCGGGCACCGTCTGTCCGATGAGGCCGTAGATCGCCAGCGAGACGCCGGCAAGGAACCAGCCCCGCGCAGCAGGCGCATTACGCTGCCGTGAGTCGCTTGCACGCACCAGCAACCCTGCCCCGGCCAACAGGCCACCGGTGGCCCCCAGGCTGTAACGTGCCCAAGCCTCAGCAGCGTGGATCGCAGCGTCCCAATCGGGGGCCAGCCGGAAGGCGATCAGCCCCACACCTATCCCGAAGGCGGCAAACAGCGCGGTGGGGATCAGCCAGCGTCTCTTCCGCCGTATGCGCATGCACAGCATGGCGCAGCCGAACAGGCACAGCAGGCCGAACGAGATGGCCAGCACGGCCAAGCGCACGATCTCGACATCAAGCGGATGGGGCATGTCTTTCTGGGCGGAGATGATGAACATCTCGAGCCACTCATGTAGGCCGTGTAGGATGCCGAAGGCAGCCAGCATCCCCAACGCTCGGCGCATCTCGCCGTCGGTGGTGTGGGCGCTCGTCTCAAAGGCTACGGCCAGCCCCATCGTGTAGAAGGCCAGCCCGTAGAGAAAGAGAACGATCAGGAAAGGGTCGATAAAAAGGACTTTTGTCATACGATCCTCAGTTTATCATATCTGTGCCTGCCCTGCGTGGGCATTATCCATCTGCGTCCTGCACGCCATTCGGATCGAGAAAAGAAGGGGATGCATCCCCTGCATCCCCTTCTGCGATGAAGCTTCTGTTGCTCACCTCTGCGCCTAATTCTCCGGAGCCCCTGCCGCAATCCACTCAATGATCAGCGCCAACTCTTCCTCGCTGAACTTGCCGAAGTGTTCCCCGCGTTGAACTTGCACCAGCAGGCTCCCCTCGGCATTGCCGGGCAGGATCACGGCGCCGTCCTTGCCACCGGCCATGGTCGCTTCGTATGACTCAAGCACCAAGCCGCCGGTGGCGATGGCGGCACTGTGGCAGGTGGCGCAGCGCTGGGCAAACAGCGCCCCGATCTGCCCCTCCCAGGTCAGCTCGGCTTCTCCCTCAGGCACGGACGTGGCTTCAGGGGGCGGCTGCTGCAGCTCAGGGTGCTCGGCGGCCAGAATCTCCGCTAACCCGGGCGCATCCAGCCCTGCATACTGCCATGTTGTACCGTGACAGGCTGAATTGGAGCAGAACGATGAGTTGTCTGTGCCGCCCGCGTTGGTCACGGTGTGACAGGCCTGGCAGGTCTGGTCAAAGGCTTCGCGGTGGAGGGCGATCCAGTGCGTGCTGAAGTGCGACTCTGGCTGGATGCCCGTGGCCAGCGGCAGTGTCGGCTCGATCACCCCCGGCACCACCACCTGGGGGATGGAGTGGCATAGGTTGCACTCCAAGCGGATCGTCTCGTTGGTCTCCGGATTGACGTGCTGACCATCATGGCAGCGGAAGCAGCCGGGCCATTCCTTGTGGCCGATGTTGTTGGGGTGCGTCCGCCAGTCCACCTCCTGATCGCGGAAGACCGAGCTGTCGTAGATGGCCAACAGGACCTCAACCGCCTGCTGAATGGCCTCTTCGTGCTCCGCCGTGTAGTCGGGGAACTCCTCGGCGTAGGTATCAGTCAGTGCACGGATGGCCGCGTGGGCTTCCTCGTCCGTCTCGTATGCTGCGCTCAGCACGGCTACCGCCTTTTGGCGGATGTAGGGGATGCTGGCGTCAATCTGGCGGCGCCAGAGCGCCATATCCACGGCGCGGTCGGGTGGCAGGATGTTGTGGGTGATACGGTTGTGGCAGGTGATGCAGTCCATGCGCTCCTGTGGCATGGCTTCTAGCTCTTCGCGGGTTTGGGTGGCGTTCAGGGCAATATAGACTTGCTCCTTGCCGTCCGGCCCGACCACCCGCACATAGGGTATCTCCTGTTGCAGAGGGTCGGTGGCGACGAACCACACCTCATTTTCCACGTGCCAGTGGATGCCACGCCCTAGCCCCTCGCGGCGCGTGCCGCCGCCGGTGCGCAGTGCCAGATAGATCACCTCTTTGGTGTTCTGCTCATCATCCTGGAAGTGAATAACCTGCCGCAGCGAGTCGTCGGAGAACTTGGCAGGATAATGGCACTGCTCGCAGGTTTCGCGGGCCGGGCGCATCTTCTCGGCAAAGATGGGGTACTCATAGCGTGTGAAGACGGTGTCGATGATGTGCTGTACATCGCCTGCCTTGCGCGTGATGCGCTGAGCGATGAAGCCGCGCCCGATGTGGCATTCCACACAGGCTACCCGTGCGTGCGGGGAGACCTGATAAGCCGAGTACTCAGGCGGCATGGTGTGGCAGGTCGTGCCGCAGAAGGTCGGCGAGTTGGTGTACTCCCAGCCATAGGCCCCCGTGGTGAGCACCACCAGCGTCAGCACGCCCAGCGTGGCATAAGGAAGTACACGCTGCCAGCGGGGAGCATCGGCGGGGGGAAAGAAGAAGTGGCGAACGGCTCTTCCAATCCTCTTCCAGAAGTTTGGTGTCTCTGCCAAAGGCGCGCCTCCTCAGTTGCTGTTGCCGTTGGGCGGCTACTGCTGCTGTACGCCGATTTTGCCCATTTTGCGCAATTTTCGTCTGTTTGTACAATGGGATTAATTATGGGGAATATACCCCAAAAATGCACGTGAGCAATGTCACAGGTGATGGGTCAAACGTCATATGGTTGTGACAAAATGCTCAAACTATTGTGATCTCTTTCACTCTGATGCCTACTGCAGATGCCCCATAATTGCGTAGTGAACGTGCTCCGCTTGTCGCTCCATGCGGATCGCATGAGCGGCTGCAAAAGGAGCGAACTGGTCGCTCGTCCTTGCCTCATCATGAGGAGAAACGAAGGAGGAAAGCACATCACCCATGACCAGTAAGTTCAGAACGCTCATCTTGCTCACGGTCATCATTCTGGTGATGGCCGCCTTGGCTGCCTGTGCGGCGCCCTCGCCAACGCCCACCGAGGCCCCACCAGAAGAGACCGAAGCGCCTGCTACTGAGGAAGTCCCCACCGAAGAGGCGCCCCCTGTAGGGACGCCTATTGAGGACTTTGAGCAGGTGCTTATCGTCACCACAGCCAGCGATGTCGTCGGCGTGGGGACCTACGTAGCGGCTGAGCCGTATGCCGTCCCCGCAGGCGAGGACCCAGCTGCCCAACCCGTGCAGGCCTTCATCATGCCCTATGGCATCTATCCCGACATGCACGTGGAGAACATTGAGGACTTTGACCCCGCTGCGCAGCCCTATCACGTGACGGCGGAGGGCTTCACCTACGAGTGGAGCCTTGAAACGCCGCCGGGGTCATCTAGCACCCTCAATGAAGGCTCGGTCGTCACCTTCCTCGCCGATGTCCCGGGCGACTACGTGCTGACGCTCACTGCCACCGATGAGGCCGGCAACAGCGGCACCACCTCTTGGACCATCCGTGCTGCCACCTATGTCGGCATGGGCGGTGAGGGGGCCTCTCCGCCGCAGTGTGTGGCCTGCCATGCTGGCAAAGCCGAGGCCTGGGCGCAAACGGGCCATGCCAGCATCTTCATTGAGGCCATTGAAGGCAGGCTCAGCGATCACTACGGCCCCAACTGTATCAGCTGCCACACCACCGGCTTCAACAACCGGCCTGAGGCCGTCAACGGCGGTTTTGACGACCTCATGGCGCAGTTTGGCTGGGTCTTCCCTGCTGAACTGAAGGAAGGCAACTGGCAGGCTCTCCTCTCTGACTATCCGGAAGTGGCAGCGCTGGCGAACGTCCAGTGCGAGTCCTGCCATGGCCCAGGCTCCGATCACTACACTGGCGACGTGCAAAATATGGGGCCGATCTCGCGCAGCCTCTCCTATGGCGCGTGCGCTCAGTGCCATGCCGAGGAGCCGTACCATGTCTTCCCGCAGCAGTGGGAGCTGAGCGCCCACGCGGATGGCACGGCGTTTGCCTTCTGGTATCCCATTGGTGAGGAGCGCCTGGCCTGTGTGCAGTGCCACAGCGGCGCAGGCTATATTGACGCCGTCAGGGGTGTCCCGGTGGAGGAGCGCCGCAGCGGCTATCAGGTCATTACCTGCGCCGTCTGCCATGACCCCCATGACGCCAAGAACCCCAATCAGCTGCGCGTCTTTGACACCATCACCCTGCCCAATGGCACAGAGGTCACCGGCGCGGGAGCGGCTGCCACCTGCATGACCTGCCACAACGCCCGCACCAATCCGGTTGCGTCGGTGGAGGGCGAGCGCTTCAGCACGCCGCACTACTCGGCGGCGGCGGAGCTGCTCACCGGCGGTGGTGGCTACACCTGGGGCGTGAAGCTGCCCAACAGCATGCACGTCACCATCATTGAGGAGAAGTGCATCACCTGCCACATGGCGCCAACCCCTGGCATGGATGACAAGGGCACGGAAGATCGCTCCGATGATGAGCCGCTGCCCGGTCACAACACTGTGGGCGAGCACACCTTCGCCATGACCAGCCCGGTAGACGGCACGCAGAACGTCGCTGTTTGCCAGGCCTGCCACGGCGCAGAGATGACTTCCTTCACGTTGCAGGCCAAGGGCGACTACGATGGCGACGGTGCGGTGGAGACCAACGAGGACGAGATCGCCGGCCTGCTGGAGCTGCTACAGGGCGAGCTAGAGGCTAAGGGCGTGACCATCCTGCCGAGCTACCCGTACTTCCAGCTGCCGGATAATGCCGATGTCAACCTGAAGGGTGCGGTCTACAACTTCAAGCTGGTGCGTGATAACGCTGACCCCGCCCACAACCTGAGCTACATCGTCGCGCTCCTGCAGCTGAGCTACGAGAAGCTCACGGGCAGTCCGGTGCCCAACGCCGAAATCCTCTACTAACCCCATATTCACGGCAACGCAGGAGGGGCGAGCCTCGCAAGGCTCGCCCCTACCGTTTTCGACCAATCGCGGAGTTGCCCCCGCGAACTGCACCTCCAGGGTTGGGGGATGGGATGAGGCTGCTCAAGCGGCTCGTTGCAGGCGTGCTTGCATGTACACACCCAAGGCGATGATCACGTAAGAGGCCGCATAGGGCACATCGGCCAGATAGGAGATGAGGTTGGTGCGCCCTTCAGGCGCGTAAAGCTCGTGCCATGTGGCATAGGAGAAGAGCAAATCGGCTACTGTCATGATCAGGAAACCGCTGGCGATGAGCGCCCAGGGCCAGGCTAACCGCCCCCCGCTCAAGGTAAACATAATGAGCAGGGCTTCTACCCCCACCACCAGATCGGCCAAGGGGAAGAGGATATCCAACGTTTGCTCCAGCCAGGTGGCTTCGCCGCCGGCCATCGCTATTGGCAGGACGACCAGCAGGATGCCCGCGATCGCCAATAGGGTAGCCAGCGCAATGGCGATCAGCGCTTGCTCGCGGCTGGGTGCCGCGCCCAAGGTCCGCAGGCGCAGGTATAGCGCGGCGATGAGAGGCAGAAAGCCCAGCGTCCAGAAGAGGTCAGGGAGGCCAGGGAACGGTGCATCTATCCCCAACACCAAGTCGTAGATCATCCACATCACCTCGGCGGTTAGCCACAGTGCCATGCCGAGTGTCAGCGTGCCGTAGATCGCTTTCAGCACCTCTCCCGCCTCAAAGGAGCGCCACAGTAGGAACCCAAACCCCACGATCCCGCTCGCTGAGGCCAACAGGCACACGTAGTAAACCCAGTCGCTAAGAGTACTGACGGCGTCATAAAGCGGCGGCAAGTATGCCACTGCAACCAGCGCAAGGGCTAGCGCGGCGCACAGTGTCGCTACCCGCAGCTTCCGATCGGTACGGATTTCTCCGAGCATCTTCCCGGCCTCCTCGCTGGCGGTGAAGTGGGTAATGGCTTATCTACAGTTCGACGAGCAGCCCATGCTCCTCGGCCGTCCGACGGCAGCGCTCGCCCAGCCGCTCGCCGACGGCCTCCATCTCTTGCGCGATTATGCGCTTGCCTACGATGTTGATCCCGAAAGCTACGGCCTCGTGGAGCAAGCGGCGATAGGCCTCCGGCGGCGGATCGCGATCGATCACGATTTGGGTGTCCCGTATCGCCACATGCCAGCCGTTGCGCCGAGCGGTCTCGTTGACGACATCCTCCAACGCTGCCTGAATGCGGGGACCGCCGAAGCGCATCAGCAGGACCTGCAGGGCGTTGAAGTGAGCCGCAAAATAGAGCTGCAGGAGCGTCTTGACCTCATCGGCGCGGCGGGCTTCGGCCTCGGCGCGGATTTGGTCGATGCGCGCGCTCAGCACGTCCCAGTGATGGGTGAGCTGGGGGCCGTCCTTCGGGGCCTGTGCGGGGCGCAGGGT
>DAOTYL010000258.1:0-2590 GCA_034434955.1 Anaerolineae bacterium
TAGCCCGTCACGGCGTCGCCCACGCCCCAGGTGATCACATCGCGCAGCGCCCCGCTGAGCACCTGCCCGATGAGACGCGAGAGGGCATTGGCCACTCCCCACGCCCCGATGAACAGCCCCACTTTCTCCGGCGTGGTCATATCCAGCATCAGCGAGAGGTTGGAAACGGTGGCGAAGCCCGTCCCCAGCCCCAGCAGCACCACCCCGCCGTAGAAGACGGGGGCAGCGCCTAGCAAGCCGCTTGAGGCGATCAGCACGAAGCCCACTAGCGCCGTCCAGTTGCCGATCTTCACCACTGTGCGCTTGCTGGTGCGTGCTTGCAAGGCGTTCGCCAGCGCCAGCGTGATGAGCACCATCGTGCCCCAGATGGCGGTGATGCGCGTTGTCTGCGCCGGTGTCAGGTCAAAGGCCTCGCCCGCGTAGGGTTCAAGCAGCACATCCTGCCCTAAGATGGCTGCCAGCAGCAGGATGAGGTACCAAAAGAACAGCCGCGCCTGCCGATTCGCCGTCACAGCGCGCACCATCTCGCCCCACGTGTGTCGTTCCTCGGCCACAGCTCCGCTGACGGCACGCCGCCCCTCTAGGCCTATCAGCCCTGCTAAACCCAGCACCAGCGCAGCGCCTCCGGCCACATAGAAGGCGCGGAACAGCGCGGCAGGCGTGTAGGGGTCCACCATGCGCCCAACAGCGATCGCCGTAGCGATGATGCCCACGATCATGATGATGAACATCGTGGCGATGGTGCGGCTGCGGCCCTGAGGGTCCAGCTCGGAGGCCAGTGAAAGATAGCACACCGCCGAGAAGTTGTAGCCCATGCCCCACATGCCGAACGCCAACAGGCTCAACAACCCACCGATTGGCCCTCCCTCGGCCAGCGCAAAGGCCGCTGTCGGTGCCAGCGCCGCTCCGCCTACGCACAGCAGCAGCCCCAGCAGGATGTAGGGTGTGCGCCGCCACCCCAAGATGGGATGACGGTCCGAGTACGAGCCGATGGCCACTTGTATCGGCGAGAGCAGGTACGGCAGCGAGACGAAGATCGCCACCAGCGTTGCGGAGATGGCCAGCTCCTTGATCATCACGCGGTTGAGCGTGCTGTTGATGGGCACCAACGTGATCGCTACCGCTACGTGGATCAGCCCTAACTGCACCCGCTTAAGCCACATGGATTTCCCCTTTCCGCGAGCCAAACAGGGGCTACTTGCCGGCCGAAGAGGAAGCTGGCTGCTCGCTGCGCACCGGCTCAGACTTCGGTCCCGCAGCAAGCAGGAAACCGCCGTACATCAGCACCGCCGCCAGCAGCTCACCGAGGTAGAGATAGGCGCCGATGCCCAGCCGTGTCAGCGAACTGGTGAAGCCGATGGAGAGCGCGCCAGCAGCGATCAGCACGTTGCCCAGCACACGGTTAGGCAGCACACGCTTGCGCCAGAAGAGAAACGCCGAGTAGATGGCGCCGCCTACCAACGTCAGCAGGCCGTAGATGTTGAAGAACGGCGTCGTCATACGCACCGGCGCCCCACGCGGCATGATCTCGCGGTATTGCTCGCTGATCGCTACCCCCCTCACGTAGTGGCTGGCGTCCAGCGGGGTGGTGATCATGAGATAAGCAGCCACCGCGCTCCCCGCGATCAGCAGGGCCGTCACCACGTGCACCCAGCGCTTCTTCACCAGCAGGTTCAACGTGCCGTGCCCCAGCCAGGCAGCGTTCAACGCCGCGCCGAACAGGTACCAGATGGCGAAAACCAGCGGACTCCACGCCAGCGCCAGATACGCCTCGGCGAAACTGCCGGAACCGAACATCGCCAGGCCGATGCCCCAGAAGAGGAAGGCCGGGTTGCGCCGCACAATGTAGCGCTGGAACACCGAGACCGTGAAGATGAACATGATCAACGTCGAAACGAACGGCAGGTAGTTATTGATAGGCATCTCGCTAACCTCCTTGAAAAGGCTGTACGGACGTGCGGTCAGCGCCAGGGGATCAGGCCGCTGAGCACCCCTAGCGCAAAGACGATCAAGCCGACCATCACCACACCGAGGAGGGCCAGCACGAGCGGCACGATGCGCTCATAGAAGACGGACTGCTCCGGCATACGGGGAGATTTGAGGCCTCGTTTGGGTCTACGAGGTGTGTTCATCAACGCCCCTCTCCATGCAGGGAATCGGCGGCCTCGGCGTGCCGATCCATAGATTTACTGACTTTTACCAATAAACACGCATATTTATAGTAGATATTTTGCTACAAGTCAAGAGCCAATGGCGACAATCGCGAAGGGATGGGTTCACAAAGGATACAGAGGGCGTGAAAAGAGGGCCGGGAAGAGGAGAGGCAGCCCACGAATGACACCGACATTCGTCTTTGCGCTTTTTGTCCTCTCCCGTCTTTCGTGGGATGGGTCTTGTGGCTTAACGGTTCACTCAGTAGAAGGGGATGTTTGTTGCGCCTGCCAGGTGGCTTCGTCCACCAGCGCCCCGCCGGAGATGTCGCTGCTGCTCAACCGATAGCGGGAATCGAAATGGAAAGTCGCCTCCGCACGCTGATAGGTGCGCGGCCCGACCACAGTTTTGCGGGTCACATAGCCGCCCGCATCGTCGG
>DAOTYL010000259.1:0-3121 GCA_034434955.1 Anaerolineae bacterium
CGACGCTTGCCGCCGTCCGCCTGCGCTATGCGGACTGCCCTATCTGGGCGGTGTGGCAACCACACACCTACAGCCGCACCAAAGCCCTACTGGATGAGTTCGCCGCGAGCCTCAGCGAAGCCGACCATGTGATCATCACCGATGTGTACCGCTCGCGGGACATGGAGACGTTCGGAGTCGGGCCGGAGGATGTGCTGGCGCGTATGGGCTATCACCGCGATGCGCGGCACATCGGCGATCTACAGGCGGTCGTCGAGTTTCTCGCGCTGAACGTGCGGCCGGGTGATGTGGTGATCGTGATGAGCGCGGGCGATGCCACCGCCATAAGCGACGGCCTGCTCGCCGCGCTGGGCGGGGAGTAACTCCGCTCGCCTTTATCCTTGCCCTCCGCGGACCTTCCCCCCGCTGAAGGGCATGCCGAAGAGCGGAGCAAAGATGCACAGGTCAAAGACGCCCGCCGCGAGCGGCACAACGCCGACCACCGCCAGCACAATGCCCACCGTGCCCTTGACGATCAACAAGCCGACGACGATCAAGGCGATGCCGGCGATGGCGCGGATCAGGCGGCCTGCCGGCGAGACCATAAACTTGACGAAGCCCATTGTCTTCTCTCCTTTTAGGGTAGGGATACTCAACTATAGTTGAGTATAGCGCAAGGTGCAGAGCGAAAGCGAACGAATCGCCGCAAACGCCGTATGATAAAAGGTTGGGGAGAAGAGGCGGACATGATCCATGTGATCCGCTACGAGGAACTCACCTGGCCGGAGGTGGCTGCGCTGCCGCGCCACTTGCCACTGGTGCTGCCACTAGGCGAGGGCTACAACCTCGCGGACATTGGGCGGGCGCTGGAGGTGGAAGAATACTGTCTTCTGCCCGCCCTCCCCTACGGTTGGGCAGGGAGCATCGTTGCGGTGAGCGAGGAGACGCTGCGCCGCGTGGTCGGTGGGATTTTCACGGGGCCGCATGAAGAAGGTTTCACCCGTCTGGTAGTGGTGCATGGTGGCCCGGAGAATCTGGATATGCTGGGGGTGCACCAACTCCGCCTGTGCAGGGCGCAGCAGTCCACACCGCAGGTAGCAGCCACGCCGCAGCGCGTGATCCTCATCCCCTGCGGCCACACCGAGCAGCACGGCTATCACCTGCCGATGAACACCGATACGGTGATCATCGACGCCATTGCAAGCGGCGTGGTAGCGGCCATCCCCGATGACGCTGAGCGTCTCCCTACCCTGCCCTATGGCGTCAGCACGCACCGCCGCGAGTTTGCCGGTACGTTCAACGTGGGAGGGCGCACCTTTGAGGACTTCCTGCTGGAGGTGATCGATGCGCTGGTGGCACGCGGCGCAGATCGCCTCTATCTCATCAGCGGACACGGCGGCAACATGTCGTTTTTGGTCAACGTGGTCAAGTGGGCCGGCGAGCGTCATCCGGAGACATTCATCGCCACCGCCTACCTGCACACGGCGGGGCGCATCGCCGCGCCGGTGGTAGCGCAGTATCGCCGTTCGCAGCGCGGGGGGATGGGGCACGCAGGCGAGTTGGAGACCTCCTACATGCTGTACCTACGGCCTGAGTTATGCCGCATGGATCGCGTGGTGGACGAAACCGACTTCATCAGCACACCGGGCTACTACATGGATTGGATCGAGGGCGGGGACCTGATCGCCAATCCGCCCTGGAGCGACGACACGGCTACCGGCGCCTACGGCGCGGGGAGCCTCGCCAGCGCCGAGAACGGGGCGCGTTGGCTACAGGCCGCCATAGAGGAGAAGATCGCCCACGTGCGCGAAATCCACGAACAGCAGAACCGTCGGCAGGCCAAGCGGCATCCGCAGTGAGCAGCGAGCGACCATCAATCTGCTGGCCGTTAATAATCCACACTTCCCCGCCGACCCACGCGGGAGAGCCGCCGATAGCGGCGTCCTTGGGGGAGACCTTCGTAGGTGGCGTTGCCGGTAGAGGGCGGCCTGATGCGCCGCAGCAGAGGCGGCCTGTGACGCGAGATGCTCATCAGCAGGCCCACCGCCGCCATCACCGTCACGAGGCTGGAGCCGCCGTAGCTAATGAACGGCAGCGGTACACCAGTAAAGGGGATCACCGCCGTCATGACTGCCACATTGAGCAGGGCCTCATAAGCGATCCACGCCCCGATGCCTGTCGCCAGCACCGCACCGAACGGCTCGCGAGCGTTGCGTGCAATGCGGAAAGCCCGCCATACGAACAGCGCAAACAGCATCACCACCACCAAGCAACCGAACAGCCCCAACTCCTCACCGATGATGGCAAAGATGCTATCGGTGTGAGCGGCAGGTAAGAAACCGAACTTCTGACGGCTCTGGCCCAGCCCTACCCCAAACCAGTTGGGAGTGAAGGCGCTCCCCTGACGGCTGCCGGATGCTGTGAAAGCAATGATGGCCTGCTGCACATGCCACGAAGCCTGCGTCAGGTCCTGCATGGCCTGCAGGTGCTCCACGAGGCGCTGGCGGGCGTAGTCAAACTGCGTACTGACCATCCACGCCACAAGGGCAGCGCCCATCCCTGCCAACACGATCTGGATAATGTTGGCCCCGGCCACAAAGAACATCGTCCAAGCCGTCAGCACAATGATGGCTGCCGTACTAAGGTCCGGTTGCAGCACGATCAGCCCGCCCACCAGACCAACCAGGATGGAGAAGGGGATCAGGCCGTAGCCGATGCGCTGCAACTGCTCCTGCCGCGAGGCCAGCCATGCGCCAAAGTAGATGATGACGGCCAGCTTAGCCGCTTCGCCGGGCTGAATGGACCCCTGATAAAACGAACGCTGGGCGCCGAGGGCACGGTTGTTATTGAGGATGAGCAGGCCGCCGAGGGCCACGATGGTGACGATCATGATGCCCAACGCCACCCGTCGATCGCGCAGGATACGGTAATCCAAGCGCCAAGCAATGACCATCACTGCCGCACCGATGATCAGCGAGCGCAGCTGATTGAGGAAAATGCGCACCGGCGAGCCGTACTCCAGATAGCTCCAGTCAAAGGTGGTGCTGTAAACCATTAGCAGGCCGATGGCCAGCAGCGCCACGACGATAAGCAGTAGGTAGATGTCGAAATCAAATACGGTCGGCGCGGGCGGTGCGACCGG
>DAOTYL010000260.1:0-1594 GCA_034434955.1 Anaerolineae bacterium
ACCATGATCGAATCGGGCGACCAATGCTGCTCTGCTGCTTCGCGCCAATCCGGCACGCGCAGTTCAGCGGGGGTCTTGTGCTCATAGCCGGCAGCCTGTAACGCTTCTCGCACCGCGGCAGGTGCGTTGTTGTTCAGGAACAACAGAGCGATCTCGCTTTGCAGGCTATTGGCGGATTCTTCCACAGCCTCGATCAACCCTGCCACAACCTTCTCGACCGGCGCGTTGGGCGCCAACGCCAGCTCATCCACCCGTGCGATAAGGTTTTCAACTTGCCAACCTGCCAGCCCTACTATCTGACTACCTATATAGGCCAGCGCATAGGCTCTCTGCCCGAAACGCAGCAAGACATCATCGCGTGTGAGGGCGAGGCCCTGCACACGGTTGAGGAAAGCGGCGATGGCGCCTGCCTCGGCAGGGCTGCCGCGCCGAACGGCCAGCTCGCCCGCCGGAACTGGTTCCGGCGGAGGCGCAACAACCGGTTCAGCGATGCCCAGCAGCGCGTTGAGCGCTCGCCGCACCTGACGGTAGGTCTCTTCGTAGCCGTTGCCGTTGTCAATTACGGTGGTGGCACGGGCTAGTTTTTCCGCCTGCGGGTTCTGCATGGCAATACGGGCACGCGCCTCGGCCTCGCTCATGCGGCGATCGCGCATCAGGCGCTCAATACGCACCTCCAAGGGAGCATCCACAACCCACACCGCATCACAGTCATCCGCCAACCCTGCTTCAATCAGCTTGATAGCCTCGATCACCACCACGCGCTGCTTGGCGCGACGGATGAGCAAGTCAATAGCCTGACGGACGATCGGATGGACGATCTGTTCCAGCAGGCGCAATGCTTCGGGATCGGAAAAGACAATGCGACCCAACCGAGCGCGATCGACCTGACCTTCCGACGTCAGAATCCAACGCCCAAAGGTCTCTACCACCGATTTGTAAGCAGGCCCAATCGGTGAGATGGCGCGGTGCGCCAGTCCATCGGCATCGATGCCAAACACACCGAAATGCTCCAACATGCGGCGCACAACGCTCTTGCCCGTTGCGATGTTGCCAGTCAACCCGATGATGATTTTGTCAGGCCAGCGCTTGCTCACCGAGACGCTCCATCTTTTGACCCAACAGCGGTGAGGTCGTCACGAAGGGTATTCTAGCCGCAGGCATAGGGGGCGTCAAGCGAGCAGCGGCACGTGGACGGTAGTATAGTACAAGTATGAGGTACCACCCTTCTTTAAGCCGGCTGTTGTCCATCTTTGTGCTTGCGCTCTCCGCCTGCGCTCTCCCGCAAGCGATCACCCCCACCGTAGAGATGCCAACTGCTGTTCCAACGGCGACCTTCACGCCCCCGCCCACAAAGGGCGCATCTGCACCGACGGCCACACAAACGCCTCCGCCCACCCTTACTCCTCCACCCACGCCGACGCCCACGCCGCCAGCATGGCGGCCGCTGGCGGTAGGCATCAGCCAGACCTTTCTGGCAGCGCAAGAGCCAGGCACAGCCCTTTCGTATCCGATCTATGTGCTGCGCTTTGACCCTGCGCTGGTCACCTTCCGCATCTACTACGACCGCGATGAGCCGCACACTATCGCTGAGTGG
>DAOTYL010000261.1:0-8711 GCA_034434955.1 Anaerolineae bacterium
GCTTCCTGTACAATGCGGTTGACCTCTGAAGTGGGGAGGCGGTAGAAGCGCTCCTCCCACACTTGCCGCGCCAGCGGGATGATCTTGTGTACGCGCTGCCCCTCCAGCGCAGAGATGAACAACAGGGGCGCATAGGGCAGGAACTTGAAAGCTTCACGTACCTGCTCGGTATAGGTGTAGATCGTGCGGGAATCCTTCGGCACGGCATCCCACTTATTGACCAAAATGATGACGCTCTTCAGCTCATCCAGCACATAACCGCCGATGTGCGTATCCTGCGCCGTGACCCCCTCAGTAGCGTCGATCAGCAAGAGCACCACATCGGCGCGTTTGATGGCACGCAATGCCCGCAGCACGCTCCAACGCTCGACGGTGGGGTCAATGCGTCCACGGCGGCGGATGCCCGCCGTGTCGATCAACGTGATCGGCTCGCCGTAGTAAATCAGGCGGGTATCTATGGCGTCACGGGTGGTGCCCGGAACGGGGCTGACAATGGCACGCTCCTCCCCCAGCAGGCGGTTGAGAAGCGAGGACTTGCCCACATTAGGCCGCCCTACGATGGCGATCTTGAGTGCGGTGTCTTCCTCTTCGCCTTCCGGAGGCTTGCGGGGCAGCAGGCCTACTACGGCGTCAAGGAGATCGCCCGTGCCGGAGCCGTGCAGCGCCGAAATGGGATAGACCTCGCCTATCCCCAGCGCATAGAACTCGGAGGCAAGGGCTCGCAGGTCGGGGTTGTCGCTTTTGTTGGCAGCCACCACCACCGGCTTGCCGGACCGCCGCAGGATGTCGGCTACCTCCTGATCGGCGGGGGTGATGCCCGCCGTCACATCGACCACATGGACAATTACATCCGCTGCCGAGATGGCGAGCTCCGCTTGAGCGCGAATCTCGCGCAGGAAGGCCGCCGAATCTTCGGCCAAAGGAGGCGCCAGGCCTTTGAAAACATCGTCCAACGCCTCGATGCCACCGGTATCCACCAGTGTAAAGGCCACGCCGCGCCATTCGGCATCGGCCTGCTGGCGGTCGCGGGTGGTGCCGGGTCGATCGTGAACCACGGCCAAGCGCTGCCCAACAACGCGGTTGAACAGCGTAGATTTGCCCACATTGGGCCGCCCTACCAGCGCTACCAGCGGATAGTCGCTCATTGGTTTAGCGCCCTCCGGCAGCGACGATCTCCACCTCAACCAGCGTGGGGAGGACAGATTCGATCACCACTTTTTGCAGGTCGGCGGCGGGGATTTCCCCGCTGACGATCTCCACCTTGGGCGTGCGCTGGTAGCGACCCGGCCTGAGGCCGGAGAGGTCCACCGTGATGAGGATGTCCTGCTGCTCGTTCAAGCGGTCTAAAACGGGCAGCGGCCCGGAGATGGAAACGACAGCGCTGCCGGGGAGGATGGTAGCCTCCAATCCCTCGGCAAGGCCAACAGCCTGAATGGGCACCTCAATCACGCGGAAGTCCGGCTGGGCCTGCACGCTGATGTGCACCTCAACCGCCTGAATGCCCTCCAGCGTCACTCCCCTAGGCGGTTGAAGTTGCGCCACAATGTCCGTGTCTTCGGTCAGCCCTTGCAGGCTGATGAGCTGCGTCTCAATGGCCGTCAAGTTGCGTAAGATGTCGGGATCGCCACGCACCGGCACCAGCAGCGGCTCTACCGTGATGCGGGCAACGTAGTAGCCCCGCGCAGGCACCACATTGGCGTTGACGCGCACGGCTACCTCGCGGAAGTCCTCCTCTTGGCTGATGGGGACGGTCACATTGGCAGTTGCCGGTGTGATAGTCACTTCCTCAATGATGTTGCCATCGCTGTCGTAGGCCCGCAGGGGCAACGCCCCACGAAAGGTATCACGCAGGCCGTTCAGCGAGGCGACGGCGCGCACCTCGCTGACGAGCGCCACACGCGACTTCGCCCCACTGACGCGGGCAACAGTCGGTTGAACGATGGGGGTAGAGGCGCGATAACCTATCGGCAGCTGCCCCTCCATGTGCAGCTGGATGGGCAGCTCGCGCTCTCCTAGCTCCTCAATATCCACACGGATGCGGGATGGGCGGAGGGCCACCACAACCGCCTGCCCGGCGACACTCACCTTGAGCGGCACTTCGTGCGTGCCCGGCCCAAGGGCGCTCAGATCGGCGGTAATGGTGAAATCTTCCACGGAGAGCGAGCGCATGGTACTGCGCGGCGCCCGCAGCTCGACCGTTGCCATCTCCACAGGATTGTTGGTGATGATCAAGCCGGAGGAAAGCCCGCTCAGCTCGATAGGGATAGGCGAGGCGAACTCGGCTTGCTCCACAGGATTCGCCTCCTGCGTGGCCACGATCCACACCGTCAGCGCTAGCAGGATGGCCAGCACCATGGAGATTAAGTTCGACTCCATCCAGCGGAACACCCGCACGATCATCATCGTTACATCCGGCTCCGTTCCACCTATGCCCTGCGGCGGCGCGGCTGTAACCAAGCGATAATGCGCTGACGAGGTTGCCGCTGCCTGATGTACTCACCTAGAATCATCGCCAGCCGCTCAGCATCAATGCCCCGGATGAAGCGCCCACCCACTACTACGGAGATGCGCCCCGTCTCCTCCGAGACAACAACGGCCACCGCGTCACTGACCTCAGTAATGCCCAGAGCGGCGCGATGGCGCAGCCCCATCTGCGGATCGGGCATGTGGCGCACGGCAGAGATGGGCAGCGTGCAGGCTGCTGCTACTGCACGGTTGTGGCGGATGATCACTGCGCCATCGTGCAGGGCAGTGTTGGGGAAAAAGATCGTCTGCAACAGCTCGCTTGTCACCTGCGAGTCGATCATCACACCCGTCTCAACATACTCTTGCAGGCCCGTCTCACGCTCCAGCACGATCAACGCTCCATGCCGCTGGCGCGAAAGGTGCCGCGCCGCCTCGGCTACCTCTGCGATGAGCGCCTCGCGCTCATCTTTACGGATAGCCTGTTCACCGATGAAGGGGATGGAACGCCCCACCCGATCCAACCAGCGGCGCAGTTCCTCCTGAAAGATCACCGGCAGGGCGATGGAGAGCGCCGTCAGGGCGCGGCTGAGCAGCCACGAGAAGGCACGCAGGTTGAGCAGAAAGGAGAGCATCCATAAGATGAGCAGCACCACCGCGATGCCGCGCAGCAGCGTTGCTGCGCGGGTGCCGCGCACCATCTGTAGGATAAGGAAGAAAATGGTCGCTACCAGCAGGACATCAAGAATATTTTGCCAGCTGCCCAGCAGGTTTTCAACGGCCCACAGAATCTCTCGTAGACCCACTGTACACGCTCGCTTTACCTTATCCTAGTCCTGACCCTCTCCCCGCGCTTGCGAAGCGAGGAAGCCTTCACCGTGCCTGCCAGCAAGCCATGGTCGCCGGGAAGCGAGGGCGCTTCTTGATGATCCATCGCCTACCTGCGCTCTAGGGGTGTGAGTACAGGAGCAGCAGCGATCCTCAGCGCCTGCCGCTCTCCAGCTGCTGAAGCAATTGGATGTAGCCCTGTACCCCTGGCGGATTCAGCGCGATGATGCGGCGGATGACGGCTATGGCGTCTTCTAGGCGGCCTGCCTCAAGAAGCTGATCGCCGATGGTATCTAGTTGGGCCACTGCCTCTTGCAGGCGCCCCTGCTGGCGGTAAACCTCGGCCAGACGCTGGCGCAAGGGGATCACAGCGGGATGCTTGCGCACCTGCTCCTGAAGGATGGGCATAATACGCGCAGCCCTCCCACCGACGACGCAGCGTCGCAGGTAATTATCCAGGGCGGCCACCCCACCCGATGTATCCCCCACCTGGAAGTACAGGTCAACAGCAGCCAACGCTGCCTCCTCCAGATCGGGGTCAATCTCCAAAATGCGCTCAAAGTATCCTAACGCTTTGCGCCAATTCAGCCGCTGGCTCTCGATATCCGCCAAGGCCTGCAAGATGGGAAGCTCCTGCTTCGGCTCTACGTTGTGAAGCCGTGCATAGTCCAACGCCTCTTGATAAACCACCACGGCCTGCTGAGGGTCGGTGGTGATGCGATAGGAGAGTTCCGCAAGCTCCTCATAGTGACGCAGGGCCTCGGCAACGCGGCCCTGACTACGCAGTATGTCAATCACGCGCCGCCGAGCGTTGGTATCTGCCGGCCACAGTTCGATCACCTCAGCAAAGATGTCAGCGGCCTTATCCTCATTACCGCGCATGAGGTACGTCTCGGCAACGAGGTTGAGCTTCGCCGCTGCGTCTTGAGTGCGCCCGCTTCTCAGCAGGATGTCGGCCAGGCGACGGTGAGCCGGCAGATAATCGGGGGCGCGTTCAATGGCGTAGTGCGTTTCGTCGCTGGCCAAGTCCATCATGCCGTGTTCCAGATAGAAATCAATACGCCGCATGATCTCAGCGATCTCCGGACGCCCACCCTCAACGATCAGCTCCAGCAAGTCCTGCACGTAGCTGGTCTTGCCCTGAGCGGCGTAGCTGGCCAGCGTCTGATGGAGCTTGGCACGCCATTGGGGATCGTCCAGATAGTAGGCCAGCGAGCGGGCCAGATCGCTGAGATACTCAGCAGGTTGTTCGGACAGGCTAGCCAGCGCACGCTCATAGCCGCCCTCATCGCCTACTTCGCTGACCTGCCGATCGGCAAGTTGCAGCGCCCGCAGCAAATGTTGGGCGGCCTCCTGCACATCCCCTCTGGCGAAATGGGCTTCGCCCAGCATGAGGTGGCCCGCCAGCGCATACTCCGGCTGATGTACCACCGCCTTGAGCAGCTCAACGGCCTGATCGAAGCGCAGCGCGTGGGCGCATAGCACCCCCAGGCAGAAGCGCAATGCCGGATCGGCCACGCCCGCCTGTAACGCCTGTTGGTATCCTTCTATGGCAGATTCCACGTCGCCGACCTGATGGGCGTCCAGCGCCTTCAGCAAGGGAGCCTGCGCCCCGTTGGGCACATCACCGTTCCAGATGCTATCGGCCAACCGCTCCATGGCGTAGCGGGCCGCTTCATCAGCAGGGGAGCGCCCTTCCTGAGCCTCCTCCACCGCTTCCAACAGCCGATCCTCCTCCTGCCGATCCACAACGACCGGCCTATCGGCTGCTGGGCGCTGGATGGGGGGCGGAACCAGCTCTAGTCCTGTTGGGACCTGGATGGGCTTGCCGCGCCTCAGGTCGTCCAGCGCATTGCGCACATCCGTGTTGATGGGGTCAATATCCAACGCACGTTGCAGGGACTTCTCTGCGCGTGCGATCTGCCCCTGCGCCTGAAAAAGATGGGCCAGATGCAGGTACTCCAGAACGGCCTCCCGATGGGTGGCACTGTCACGCTCATAAGCCAACGCCAGCCGCATACGCGCCTTGGCTTGAGAGGGGTCAAGCTGCACGGCCTGTTGCCAGTTGGGGATGGCGCGTTGCAGGTCCTTGCGGGCCAGATAAATCTCACCGGCGGCTAAATATTCATTGGCTGCCGCCGTCAGATCGCCTGCCAGTTGATGAATCTCAGCCATCTTCTCGTGCGGGAGGGGGTCGCCGGGCACAAGCTGGCTGACCCTCCCAAAAAGGCGCAGGGCTTCCGCGTGCTGACGCGACTCCATCAGCGAGAGTGCCAAACCGACTAACGCCTGTGGATCATCGGGGACCAGCCGCAGCGCCTGTTGATAGGCCTGAATAGCACGCGACCAGTCTTTATCCCACGCAGCGCTGGCTGCCTCTCGCATGGCTGCTTGGTACGCATCAGAGTCTGGCATACGTCTGTGTTCCCATCCTAAACGGCTTGGGCTGACACTAACACTGCTGGGGAGAGTCAGGCGAGGTCAGTATACATGATCCCTAAGGCTGCTGCAATTGAGCGCGTTCCTTCGCAGCGTCTGCAAACGCAAAGGGGGCGGTCACCTGACCGCCCCCTGCGCTTGGCGTGTTGGCGCCCCGGAGAACCCTTACCACGCCTGAACGTAGAGCTCGCCCGGTTCAACGCTACCCAGCGGCCACGTCACGATGTAGGGCTTGCCGTCCCAGTAGTAGGTGTTGAGCTGCAACTCCTCGGAGGGTAGCAGGTACACCGTGATGGGCTGCCCACTAAAGGGGTTCGTCCCCTCGGCTACTACCGTTGGCACATCGCCTGCCGCCAGCCCCTCGATGTCAAAGGAGAAGGCCGGCAGACCCTCACCCGTGCTGGGGTCTATACCAAACACCTCATAGGCGCCGTCCAGCGCGTAGATGGCAACTGGTGCACCCTCGTGTTGGTTCAGGCGATCGTCGCCCGGCCAGAAAGCAGCAGGAGCAGGGGCACGGAAGCTAAAGGCATCCAGCAGCGGCACACCTGCGCAGCCGGCGGGATTGACCACTGCCGGATCGAGTACGGCCTCATCCATGAACGAGCCGTTGGCCAGTACCCAATTGGCAGCTTCAAGCGTGTTCTCGTCGAGAGCACCGGGATCGGGAATGTCGAACAGGGCAATGGTGATCGGGCGGGCTACAATGTCGGTGAGAATCAACCCGGGATCGTACGAATCCCACACATGACTGTAGGTGCCAGGCCCAAAACCCCAGAAGTCATTGTCCAGTGGGCGGCCTAGCGCATCCACCGTCAGCACGGCAATGAAGTCATAGCCAGAGAAGTCGTCCGTGTCGGCGGTTAGGTCGTAGTAGTACCAGCCATATATATGAGCGCAATTGGGGCCAAAGGCGTAGTTATGGACATCTGTAAAGCGGATGGTACCACCGGAAGCGGCAAAGGCCGGCACGGCTATCAGCAAGGCCAACACCGCCATGCCTGCAACGAACAATGTCCTGCGCAAAGCGATCATGTCACCTCTCTCCTCTGAAAAGGTCTTCTCGCACCTCCCAGTATATCCATCCAGCAGCACGGCGATAGTCCTTGGGGCGGTTTTTCATGAAAAAATCATGAATTTTGAGGCGATGGGGACCTTGGGAACGCTCGTCTACACTTTGCCCCTGCTTATTGGCGCCACAATACCTTAAGCCCCCAGGCCATCAGCGGGCCGATCAGTGCCCTCAGCCAAGAGGCGGGGAGCAAGAACATCAGCGCCACGCCCAGGCCCAACAGAGCGGTCGTCCAGCCGGAGGCACGCTCCCACCAGGCTGCCGTCCGCAGCGGCAGCGCAAAGCGGATGGCCGTAAAGGCATCCAGCGGGAAGAGCGGCAGCGTGTTGAGCAGCGCCAAGGTCAGGTTAAAGCGCATCAGCACGCTGAGGAAATCGGCCAGCGTGGGCCAACCGCCCCATGGCCAACGTGGAGCAAGCCCCAGCGCCTGCAGAGCGCCCCGCCCCGTGAGCGCCAGCGCCATACTGGCGAGCGGTCCGGCCAGCACAGCCAGCGGCCCTCCGATCCAAGCAGGGATGCGCATACGGTGTGGGCGGATCGGCATGGGGCGGCTCCAGCCAAAACCCAGCAACAGCCCCGTGATCGCGCCGATGCTCTCCAGGTGGGGGAAGGGATTGAGCGTCAGCCGTCCGCTTTCGCTGGGAGTAGGATCGCCGAGCAGGGCAGCCGTGAGGCCGTGCGCCAGTTCGTGCAGGGTGAAGCTCACCAGCAGCACCGCAAAGCGCACTGTCAGCAGTGCAAAGGGGAAGCGCATCCAAAACGTGAGAAGCACGTCCTCCAGCATGGCGGCTATTATAGCCCAATCGCAAATGGCGCGTGATGCGCTATACTTTGTCCTGCCTACCCTCCGCAAGGCATTCACCGCAGCTTCAACAAAGAAGGATGAACACCATGACGCACTACGCAGCTGCTATCGACCAAGGCACGACCAGCACGCGCTTCATGATCTTTAGCCACAGTGGCGAGGTTGTCGCTAGCCACCAGCTGGAACACCGCCAGATTTACCCGCAGGCAGGCTGGGTGGAACACGATCCGCTGGAAATCTGGGCCAACACACAGGAAGTCATCCGGGCGGCGATGCAGAAGGCAGGCATCAGCGCTGCCGACCTCGTCGCCATCGGCGTGACCAATCAGCGCGAGACCACCGTTGTGTGGGATCGGCGCACGGGCAAGCCCTACGCCAACGCCATCGTGTGGCAGGACACGCGCACGGATAAGCTGTGTGCCGAGTTAGCTCAGGACGGTGGACAGGACCGCTTCCGCGCGCAGACCGGCCTGCCGCTGGCGACCTATTTCTCTGGCCCCAAGATCAGGTGGCTGCTCGACAACGTCGAGGGCCTGCGCACTGCCGCCGAGCGCGGTGAGGCGCTTTTTGGTACCATCGACACGTGGCTGATCTGGAACCTGACCGGCGGCCCGGACGGCGGGGTGCACGTCACCGATGTGACCAACGCCAGCCGCACCCTGCTGATGAACCTGCACACGCTGGACTGGGACGACGAAATCCTGGGCATCATGGGCATCCCGCGCCGGATGCTGCCCGCCATCCGCCCCAGCAGTGACCCCGCCCTCTACGGCGTCACGCGCCCCGATGGCCCACTGGGTGGGGCAGTGCCCCTCTGCGGCGACCTCGGCGACCAGCAGGCGGCGCTCTACGGGCAGGCCTGCTTCAGCTCCGGCGAGGCCAAGAACACCTACGGCACGGGCTGCTTCATGCTGCTCAACACGGGTGCGCAGCCTGTCCCCTCGCGGCACGGCCTGCTGACCACCGTCGCGTACCAGATCGGCGAGCAGCCTGCCGTTTACGCGCTGGAAGGCTCGATCGCCATCACCGGCGCACTGGTGCAGTGGCTGCGCGACAACCTCGGCCTGATCCAGAAATCGGCAGAGGTGGAGACGCTAGCCCGCA
>DAOTYL010000262.1:0-1927 GCA_034434955.1 Anaerolineae bacterium
GCGCTCAGCGCAAAGGGGATCATCTCTAGCAGGGCCATCGTGCTGGGGGAGGAGAAACGCTCGGCCAGCAGCGGGGCGACAGGGATACTCAGCAGCAGGCCGGTGATAATCACCGCTTGGCCGTTACCCGTCCAAAAGGAGCGCGGGGATACGCCGTTCAGCCAAACCCACAGCGTGATGCCCGCCGCCACCAGCACGAAGTAGAGCGTAATGAAGGCTAGCGCGATAACGTAGCTTTGTGGGCCAGCCTCGGTGGGGTAGTGCGGCCCGCCAAGTTGCTCATACAGCCAGCCAGCGGGGAGTAGGCACAGGGCGTATATGGCGCTGTAGTACAGCGCCTCAAAGAAGAGAGCAGGGCGGTAGGAGCGCAGAGTGGGGTTTAAGGTGGTGAACAGCAACACAAACGGCAGGATGATCACGCCCGCCAACAGAGGGATGAGCAGCGCCGGACGGTAGCCCAGCACCAGCACACTGGCCGCCAGGGTGGTGTGCAGCAAGCCCGCATAAGCGCCGCCGGGCAGGCGCATCGCCAGCAGCACGCTGATGCCGTGCATGAGGAGAAAGAAGAGCACGTTGACGCGGCTGGTGGCATCTAGCGAGCGGTTCAGCCACAAGGCGAGCACGGCGGTTAGCGACCATATGCCAAGGGCCAGCCCGCGTTGGAGTGCGCTCAACTGGGGGCGCATGCCGGCCCTGAAGCGGTCAATGAGAAGCGAGGGCACGTCAAGCTGGATCATGCTCTTCTGTCAAGGCCATATCGCCGCGCCGGCGGCGCCAACGGATGCGGCGATAATACTGCCGCAACTGCTGGGGAGAGAGTTTCCGATCGAAGAAAGCTGCCGCTGCATAGCCTAATGCTGTCGTGCCGCTGGCCGCCGCCAGCCCGGCGATCAGCCAACCCGGCCCGGGGATGACTTTGGCCAGCTCCTGTGCGCCGTAGCGGATGGCCACACCGCCTGCGATCGCGCTCAGCAGTTCGCGGGCACGCGCCGCGCTCATGTCCTGCCCGTAGATGACCGCTAGGCGCAACAACAGACGCACTTGCACCCCAATCAGCAGAGGGATACCCAGCACAGGTATCGGCTCGGCCCCCACCAGCGCCGCCAGTAGCGCCGACTCGCGGATGATGCGCCGCACAGCCACCGCACGGAAGCGCGGCAGCGCCCGCCCAATGGTGACTGCCATACGCGGGTGGGCGTCAATGATGGCCGGGATGAGCTGCGCGGCGATGTTGGTGCCCTTCTTGGCCGAGATAGGGACAACTGGTGCTCCCAGCTGCTCCTCGGCGTGGCGCTGCACCGCCTTGAGGTCGCGCCCGATGAGGTCAATCTTGTTCAGCGCGATGATCACCGGTATTCCCAGCGTCCGCACATCCTGATAGAGCTTCACATCGGATTGGCGCACCCCTGCCGCTGCATCCAGCACCAGCACGATCACATCGGCATGGTCCAGCGCAGCGAGCGCCTTGCGGGCGCGTTCGCTGCCGTAGGCCTCATCCAGTCCGGGCGTATCCACCAGCCAGAAGGGGCCAAAGCGCTCCTCAACGAGGTCGGTGGTGGTGCCGGGCACAGCCGAGACGGGCGAAAGCTTCTGCCCCTTGAGCTGGTTGAACAGTGTAGACTTGCCCGAGTTCACCGGCCCGACGATCACGAGCTGCGCGCGCGCCTCTTGCGCAACGGCGGATTCGATCTGGCGCAGGTCCAGCGACTCGAGCAGGTTACGGGCATCGCGCAAGCTGGTAGGCAGCACCATGGAATAGGCCTCGCACCGTTGCCTTAAAGGCGAGGGAGATGGTCTGCTATCCAAATACCCCCGCCCTTCGGGGATAGCCTCGCCGATCTTACGTGCTTCCCCTTCGCTTAAGCAAGTCGGGATGGTGGGGATAGGGGTAACGCGTCTCCTTGGTTTTCAAGTCTAGCATACAACA
>DAOTYL010000263.1:0-3549 GCA_034434955.1 Anaerolineae bacterium
GTACCTCGCAGCACCCGGCTTCGCGCTCGACTTGCATGTATTAGGCACGCCGCCAGCGTTCATCCTGAGCCAGGATCAAACTCTCCGTCGCTTCCAACAGCCTCACAAGGCTGCCCTTCATCCCTTCTCTCAGGGCTGCGCTAGACCTGTCACCTCTGCGGTTGTTAAGCTCCCTCAGGGACGCAAACCGCCAACCTTCTCCGGTCGGCGGTGAGTGGACTTCCTGCCCTCCGCTTCCGCTCCCTCACCTCGCAGTCCGTCCACTCCCCTCCCTTCTCCGCTCAGGGGCTTCCCCCCCCCAGCGCATTTACAGTATAGCATACCTCCCCTCCTCACGCAAGACCTCCCCGGCGGAGAGGAATGTCTAAAAGAGCAGACGCAGGAAACCAACGAGATGATTTGACACATTGGCACTACCAATTTTTACTCTCCAAGGTGTGCCCTTGGCCTATATTCGGATAAAATCGTGACATTATGCCAAGACTTGTTAGAGGAGCACTTCTCCTATGGAAATAGATCGGACAGCGCAGATGGTCGCTTGGCTTGACGAAGAACGCCGCAAGGACAAGGCTCTGATCGTCAAGCTAGAAGAAAGGGTCGCCGCACAGGCGGCGCTGATCGAAGAACAGGTCCGACGCATCCAGAGTTTGGAGAACGATCTGGCCACCTTACGCAGCAAGATGCTCTCGGTCGCTGCGTTTGAAGAAGCTGTCGCTCGCCTACGCAATGAGTTGAATGCCATGCTGGAGCAGACCGAAGCGCGACGGCTGGCCGCAGAGCAGGACGCCAAACGGCTGCGTGACACCGATCGCGACGCCCTGATAAAGGCGATCGAGGAGCTGCGGCAGGAGATGATCACCCGTATAGATCGCGCCATGCAGCCCCGTCGTGCTGAGGAGGAGCGTCTCTCACGGGTAGCGGCTGAGCTGCAAACTTATGCCGACAACCTCGGCAAGGGGTTGGAGGAGTTTGAGCGCTCACTGGCCTTTCTGGAGGAGCAGCGCCGTCTGGATGCCCGCCGCCTCGCCGATCTCAGTGGGGAGATTGGTGACGTAGCTAAACGGATGGAAGGGCAACAGGCCAAGATCGAGCTATTGGAAGACCTCAGCCGCCGCAACGAACGCACCGTTGAAGAGCTGAGCGGCGCATTGAACGAGTTCAAGCAGCAGCGTCTGGCATGGATGGAGCAGCAAGCACTGGCCGATCAGAAGCGCGAGCAGATCGTCAATGATATGCTGCGCCGCATTGAGGGCTTCGCAGAGGATATGGGCGGCTTTGCCAAGCAAGTTGAGAGCTGGGCTGATACGCACCGCGAGATGAAGAAACTCCTCCAAGACTACGAACGCCTTTCCGGGCGCGTCGACCGCCGTCTTAATGAAGTAGCTGAGGCCCAACGCCTCTCCGAGGAACGCTTCCGCCACGCCTGGGATGAGTTCCTGGCCGATGACCAGAAGCGCTGGCGGCAGTTCACCTTGACCAGTGAGGAAGCCTGGCGTGAGAATGAGAAGACCCTTGGCGAGGTTAGGGCACAGCTTACCCAGCTGAGCGAGCAAGCCGAGCGCCAGCGCGAGCACATCAAGCTGATGGCGGAAATCCAGCAAGGCATCCTGAAGATCCTCTCCGAGGGCGCTCAGACATTGCGCGAGCAGGCCGAAACAAGGCGCGGCGCTCTCCCTGCGCTGTGATAGGAAACACATGGCTTACGTCATCGGCACAGCTGGCCACGTCGATCACGGTAAATCTACACTGGTCGAAGCCTTGACGGGCATCAATCCCGACCGTCTGGCCGAGGAAAAAGCGCGTGAGATGACCATCGACTTGGGCTTTGCATGGATGACGCTGCCCAGTGGCCGGTCGATCGGGATCGTAGACGTGCCCGGCCACCGCGACTTTATTGAAAATATGCTGGCAGGTGTGGGGGGAATCGACCTAGCCCTGTTTGTGGTAGCGGCAGATGAGGGGGTGATGCCGCAGACACGCGAACATTTGGCTATCCTCGACCTGCTGGGTATCCCTGGGGGCGTGGTGGCCCTCACCAAAATTGATCTGATCAGCGATCCCGACTGGCTAGACCTTGTCACGCTGGACGTAGCAGAGACGCTGAAAGGGAGTGTGCTAGAGGCAGCACCTATTGTGCCCGTCTCTGCCCGCACAGGTGAAGGGTTGGAACAACTGATCGCCGCGCTTGATGCTGCACTCGACGAACACCCACCGCGTGCCGACCGAGGCAAGCCGCGCTTGCCTATCGACCGTGTTTTTACGATCAGCGGGTTTGGCACGGTGGTGACGGGCACTCTAACGGGTGGCTCTCTGCGCACGGGTGACGAAGTCGAGATCGTGCCAGCGGGGTTGCGGGCACGCATCCGAGGCCTGCAGAGTCACAAGGAGACCATTGGCATAGCTCTGCCCGGCAGTCGTGTGGCCGTCAACTTGGGCGGCGTGGACAAGGCCGATCTAAAGCGCGGCGATGTGCTGGCCGCCCCGGGCCTGCTCAAGGCTACCACGCTGATTGATGTACAATTCCGCCATCTAGCCGATGCTGGACGCCCACTACGCCACAACGCCGAGGTAAAGTTCTTCAGCGGGGCGGCCGAAACGGTTGCCCATGTGCGGCTGCTGGGCGACCGCGAGCTGGCTCCCGGCCATGTCGGTTGGCTGCAACTCCGGCTGACCGATCCGCTGGCACTGGACAAGGGTGACCGCTTTATCCTCCGCTATCCTTCTCCCCCCCAGACCATCGGCGGCGGTGTGATCCTTGACGCACACCCACCGCACCGCTGGCGGCGCTTCAAGCCGGAAGTGCTCGCACGCTTTCAAACACTGGCAGCAGGCACACCGGAAGAACGGCTACTTCAGGTGCTTGAAGGGCAGGTGGCCTTGACCATCGCTCAGGCGGCCAACCTTGCCGATCTCTCGGCTGATGAGGTAGAGCAAGTAGCCAACCGGCTGGTGGAGAAGGGGGATATTATCAGGCTGCCAGAGGGCTGGCTGGTGGCGCAGGCTTCGTGGACACGTCTGGTTACGCGCATGGTGCATGAGGTAGGCAATTTTCACCGTACCTATCCCCTCAAGGCAGGGATGCCGCGTGAGGCGCTGCGCAGCCGTCTGTCGCTTGAGGGCCGTCTATTTCAGGCGATCATCAGCTGGGCGGCGACGCAGGGCGTGCTGGTTAGCGAAGGAGCAGTGGTGCGCTTGCCCGATCATGCCGTCAGGCTCTCGCCTGAGCAACAGGCAGCAGTAGATGCCCTGTTTGCCCGGATCGCCGCCAATCCGGTGAATACCCCCAGCGTTAAAGAGGCTGCGGCTCTTGTCGGCGAGGCTGTGCTGCAAGTGTTACTCGAGCGCGGCGACCTGGTACAGGTCAGTAACGAGGTACTCTTCGACAGCGCTACATACCGGCATCTGATCGCTCAAGTGGAGCAGTACATCGAGCAGCATGGCTCGATCTCTGTGGCGCAAGCACGCGATCTGTTCGGCACAAGCCGCAAGTACGTGCTGGCCTTGCTCGAACATCTGGACGCTATAGGCGTAACCAGACGGGTGGGGGAT
>DAOTYL010000264.1:0-1612 GCA_034434955.1 Anaerolineae bacterium
GCCTTGCTTGCCGCGCTAGAGGCTTTTAACGCGGCCACAACCGATATGCGAGGTGGATGGCAGCCGCAGTTACCGCTGGAGATGGCCCTGCTGACGAGCGTGGAAGCACTGTACAGTAGCGCTGAAGAAGCTCAGGCCGCACCTGCTGTTCCCCCTTCGGCATCCATGCCGTCTGCGCCTTCGCCTCCCCCTGCGCCATCCGAACGCCTCCCTGACGAAAGGGGCACCACCTCCGAAAGCGCAGCCAATGCCCCGCTCACCCTCGCGGATATTCACGCACGCTGGCAGGAGGTATTGCAGGCTGCTCGGCAGGTGGACCCCAGCGGTATGATCCAAGCCCTGCTCCGTTCGGGACGCCTACACACCGTCCAGGGAAACGTGATTATTTTGCAAATGTCAGGTGAGGTGTTGTGCGATAAAATTGAGGCGGAGAATAACCGCCAGATGATCGAAGCAGCCCTGTGGCGTGTGTTTCATCAACCCCTGACGGTGCGTTGTCGGGTGCCCACCAGCTCCGCATACGATCGGCAGTCTGGCGAGGTAGATAGGCTGCTGGCGGAGGACAGCCTAGCTTCCTATGCCGTTAACGAACTGGGCGGCCACATTAAGGACATCAGGGATACAGAGGAGTAGCGAACCGTGAGCAAAAGGCGTTTGGGAGGCCGCACACCGCGCCCCCTCGGCGGGGATATGTCCAGCATGGCCCAGCAGCTTCAGAAAATGCGGCAGGAAATGATCAAGGCACAAGAAGAGCTGGCCCAGACAACGCTGGAGGTAACCGCCGGCGGAGGGATGGTCACAGTGGTGGTCACAGGCCATCAGCGCATTGAGTCTATTACGCTGAAGCCGGAGGTAGTCAACGCCGAAGATATTGAGATGCTTCAGGATATGCTGGTCGCGGCAGTGAATCAAGCACTTGACCGATCGCGTGCGTTGGCTGCCGAACGGCTTGAGGGACTGACCAGCAGCCTGAACCTACCGGAGTATTAGCGAACCGTGAGCAAAGCTATCCCGGCGTCTGTGACACGCCTGATCGATGAGTTTTCACGCCTGCCCGGGATTGGCCCTAAAACCGCTGCCCGACTGACCTACTATCTGTTACGTGCCCCGGATGAACAGGCGTTGGCGCTTGCCGAGGCCCTGCGCGACCTGAAGGCATCCACGCGCTACTGCTCCATCTGCCACAACATCACCGAGCAGGACCCCTGCGCCATCTGCACCGATGAACAACGCGATGCCGGGCTGATCTGCGTGGTAGAAGAACCCCTTGACGTGGTCGCCATCGAGCGGGCCGGCAACTATCGAGGCCGCTACCATGTGCTGCATGGGGCGATCAGCCCTATGGAAGGCATCGGCCCTGATCAGCTGCGTATTAAGGAGCTCTTTGAACGGGTAGAAAAGTCGCCCGTGCGCGAGGTGATTCTGGCCACCAACGTGGGGCTTGAAGGAGACGCTACGGCAGCCTATATCCATCGCCACCTACAGGGCAAAGTACGTCTGACGCGCCTCGCGCGTGGCTTGCCGGTCGGTGGCGACTTGGAGTACGCTGACAGCGTCACACTGGCGGGAGCGCTGGAAGGTCGTCGCGACATGGAGTAAACGCGGGGGCAAC
>DAOTYL010000265.1:0-9462 GCA_034434955.1 Anaerolineae bacterium
AAGAGCACCGGCTTGTTGGCTACGGGGATGAGCTGCTTAGCCCGCGTATAGGTCAGGGGATATAGGCGTGTGCCCTTCCCGCCGGAAAGGATCAGCCCCTTCAACGCAGCAAACCTCCCTGTTGATGTGTAGAGGATCAGCCCTCGTCTGTTGATGCGCTTTCTTCGCCTTCGGCGCGGCGACCTGCTGGCTTGGTCTGCATGATAGATGAGGGCAGCGTGGGATCGCCGGCCTCCGTTGCTTCGCGCTCCTGCGCTTCAAGTGCTGCTGCGATCTGCGCTACCTGCTCTGCCGAGATCACCATAGCCGGCTTGCTCTCCACATGCGGCTCTGGAGTAGGCGGCAGCTCGTTGCCCACCGGCGCTTCGGTGACGCTGACGGCCGATTCGGCATCTGCCAGACGATCCGGGTGGCGCGGCAGTTGAGAGAGGTCCTCACCCCTCATCACCCGCTGGATGAGCGCCGCTGCCCGCACACCCCGCCAACGCACCATCGCCGCACCGATCTCCGGGTTGGCGTGCGCGGGGGCTGCGCCCACATAACCCGGCCAATCTTTCATCTGGTACATATCGCGCCACTCCAGCGTGCGCAGAGTGCGGTAGGAAGGGTCCACAAGGTCCGGGCGCAGGTGCAGCATCATGGAAGTCTCAAACATAGAGGCGTGGATGCTGCCCTTGAGCACCACCTCTTCCCGCGCCGTCAAGGGGCGACCCAGCAGGGTCGCCAGTCCCGGCACGACTTCCAGCTCTGCCCCAGCCATCACGTAGCCCACCGGCTCGTACATCGCCAAGCCTGGGTGCTTGGCCCGCATCTCCGCGCAGACCTCCTCCAGCGCTCTGCTCTGCCCCGCTCCGCCGTGAAACCCCATCGGGAAGATGTAGCGGAAGCCAAAGCGCACCATGTGCCCTACCACCTCGGCGATGATGCGCTTGAGCGTCTCGCCGCTGATCCACACGCTGCCCGCCTCGGTAAAGAGATCGGGTCGGCGCAGATCCACCGGATCGGTGCCGTAGGGGATGGTCGGCAGCAGTAAAACGTGCAGCTGGGGGTCATGCTCCAGCAGCCACGCGGCGGCAGCCAGCGTCAGCGCATCCACCGCAAAGGTGTCGGTGCCGAAGGGCAAATGATCGCCGTGCTCCTCCAGCATCCCCACCGGCAACAGCACTACCGTGCGCTGACGGTCCAGCGCCCGTAGCGCTTTTAGTGTGATGTGATCCAGGCGATGTAAGCGCGCATGGGTCATAGGACGTCCCACCTGTCTCCTCCTCTAACTACCCCCATCTCTTCTCACACGCGGTAATACCCACCCATCCGAATATCTACCGGTGCATCCATCAGCAACGCACCAACAATGCGCACATGGATGCGCTGCAACAGGTCGCGTGCCTGCTCCGCGTGATCGCGGCGCGTGCGCCCGGCCCGCATCACCAGCAGCGCCCCATCCAGCTTGGCCGCCAGTAGGGCAGCGTCCGTCACGGCGATGACGGGGGGCGCATCGAAGAGCACAAAGTCCGCCTCGCCCTTCAGCCGCTCAATGACGGCATCCATACGCGGTGAGGTGAGCAGGTCGGCAGGGTTGGGCGGCAGCGGCCCGCTGGTGAGCAGGCGCAAGTTCTCCACTCCCACTTCCCGCAAGGGCACCCTTTCGATGTCTTCCAGCATCATGGTCGTCAGGCCCGGCTCCTGCTCCACCCCCCAGATCGTGTGTTGGCTAGGCCGCCGCAGATCGCAATCAACAAGGATAGTCTTTTTGCCGCCCTGCGCCATTGTCACCGCGATATTGGCCAGCGCCGTGCTTTTGCCCTCCTCCGGCGCTGGGCTGGTGACCACCAACGTGTGGATCGGCTCGCTCAGGCTGGAGAAGATAAGGTTGGTGCGCAAGGTGCGGTAAGCCTCACTTGCGGGCGAGCGAGGGTCGGTCAACGTGATCAGATTAGGCTGCTTCATCGATTCCTCTCACTTTGTTTCGGCAGGTGGGATGGCGCCTAGCACCGGCATGCCCAAGAAACGGTCCACGTCCTCCGCCGAGCGGATGATACCCGACTCTATGTATTCCAATACGAAAACCACCGTTAGCCCGACCAGAAAGCCCATGATGCCGCCCGCAGCGGTGTTGATGGCCGTCTTGGGGCGCTCAAGGGCGTAGGTGGGGTCGTCTATGATCTCGGCATCAATGCGGTCCTCGCGTCGCACCATCTGGTTCTGGTCATTGCGCCACTGCACAAACAGGCTGGCCCACTCGCGGGCGATGTCGTTGGCCAGATCGCCGTTCGGATTCTCCACCTCAATCTTGATGAGCAGTTGATTCAGGTCGCTGGCCACGCGCACATCGTCCAGCAGCTCACGGGGCAGCATATCCAACTGCAGACGGTCGATGACATCGCGGGCGCGGTAACTGCTGTAGAGCCACGCTTCATAGGACCCCAGCAGTTGCTTAGCCGCCTGCGCCTGCCCGAAGTCGGTGCGGGCGGGCCGCACCTGAATCTCAATCGTGGATTTGTAAAGCGGCGCACGCTGCTTGACGATCAAGCTGAAGACGAAGGCGGCTACAGCGGTGATCACCGCCAGCAGCAGCATGATCCAGCCACGCCGCAGCAGAATGCGCACATACGTTTGTAGCTGCATGATCCCTCCCCTAGGGGCATCTGTGCCTCGTCCCCCTGGCTCCTCTCTCTCGGGGGAAGCGCACTACAAACGGTACGGGTGGGAATGAGGCTCCCCACCCCAAGCGGAAATGCCCCCTCCTAACGTATCAGCCCCACGCTGTTTGGGGGCTACTTCCCCCGTCGCTCCAGTGGAACCTCGGCCAGCACGCCGATGCCCAGTGCTTCCACCTCGCTGCGCTCGCGCAGCGTGGGGTCCAAGTACTCCACCAGAAAAGCCAACGCTACCCCTGCTGCCAGCCCCAGTCCAAAGCGCAGCAGCGGCTGAAAACGCACGCTGAGCGGCGGCGGAGCAGGGCTGATGCGCGGCGTGTCCAGCGCCACTACCTCCACGCCGCCCTCTCCGAACTGCGGGAAATAATCGGCGCTGCGCTGACGCAACACCGCTATCGCTGCCTCGGCGATGGCTCGCAGTTGGGCGGCGTCGGGCCAAGTCAGGTAAAGCACCATGACACTGCGCTCATTATCGGCGCCAATGCTGCGCTGGATGGCCTCCGCCTCGATCTCCACTCCGTCGGCGGCCAGCTGGGTGCTCACCTCCTGCGCAAACGAACCGGTCCGCACCCAATCCGCCAGTGCATCCACCACCAGCTCCGAAGAGAGCCAGGGGTAGTAGTAGAAGCGGGCATCCTTATAGGTGACCATTTCAGGGTTCTCCGGCGCTGCCGCCGTGAAGCGGATGCTCGTCCCATAGCCGCCGCGAGGGGGGGATTGGAGGTAGCCATAGGCAGCGTAGGCCAGTGCTACCAGCGCCGGCAGCGCAATCAGCCACCAGCGCCGCACGATCACTTTCCACAATGCCCGCAGTTCCATCTCTCTTCTGTGTCCTTAATGTCCTTTGCGAACTCGCTGCTTGATCGCTTCATCGTACCGTGCTTCGACAAATGCCGCCAGTTGGTGCTCAAAGACGGCGCGGTCAAAACGCTCGGCGTTGGCGCGGCAGCGTGCCCCGTCAAACGTCATCCCCTCAAAGCGTTCTATGGCGGCGCAGAGGCTCTCCACCGTCTGAGCGTCAAAAAAGAGGCCGGTTTCCCCTTCGATCACGCTGTCCAGTGCTCCCCCGCCACGGTAGGCGATCACCGGGCGGCCTGCTGCCTGCGCTTCTACCGGCGCAATACCGAAGTCCTCCAGCCCGGGGAAGAGAAACGCCCGACAACGCGCCATGAGGTCGGGCAGTTGCTCCTGCGGCACACGTCCCAGGAAGCGCACCGTCGGCCCGGCCAGCGCCTGCAGGCGCTCACGGTCGCGCCCATCGCCTGCGACGATGAGCGGCCTGCCCAGCCGCGTGCAGGCCTGCACGGCCAAGTCTATGCGCTTATAGGGCACCAGCCGCGAGACGACCAGATAATAGTCCTCCTGTTGCTCCTGCGGCGCATAGCGTTCCGTCTCGACGGGCGGATAGATGACCACCGACTCGCGCCGGTAGAAACGCCGAATGCGTGCCTGCACCTCGCTGGAGATGGCGACGAAGTGATCCACCCGCTGTGCAGCCTCATAATCCCAGCGGCGCAGGAGGCGGATGACCGGCTTGAGGATCATGGCCGTCGCCGGCGGGATACGCTCACGTTGGATGTAGGCATCAAACTGCCACACATAGCGCGTGGGCGTCAAGCAGTAGCAGATATGCAAGGCCGCGCCCGTCCGCACGCCGTGACAAAACCCGCTCTTGTTGGAAAGCACCACCTCATAGCCGCTGAGGTCAAGGTTCTGCCATGCCAGGGCGTAGAGCGGCAGATAGGGCTGGTGATGGCGGTGGATGGCGGGCAGGTGGTCCATCCACAGCGTGCGGATATCCCATTGGCGGTAGGCGGCAGGCATCTGCTGTGGCGCATAGAGGGAGGTGTAGATCGGGGCGTGGGGATAGAGGGCGACCATTGCCTCCAACACGCGCTCCGCACCGCCGTGCTGGTTCAGCCAGTCGTGCACCAGCGCGATTTTCACCACCCACCCTCAAGCCGATCTCTCACCGGCGCAAAGTTGCGCCGATGCAGGTCGCAAGGGCCGAGTGCCTCAAGCGTCCGTCGGTGCAACGCTGTGCCGTAGCCTTTATGGAGCGCAAATCCTTACTCCGGATAGGCACGCCCCGCCTCAATGAGCAGACGATCCCGCGTCACCTTGGCGATGATGCTGGCGGCGGCGATGCTCAAGGAGCACCACTCGCCTTTGGTCAACGTCCGTTGGGGCAGCGGCACGGCGGGCAGATGCATGGCAGCCCCGTCAATGAGCAACGCTTGTGGCCTGATCTTCAACGCTTGCAATGCTCGCTGCATGGCCAGGCGAGTGGCGGCAACAATGCCGTGCGCCTCGATCTCGCGCACGCTGGCCTGCCCCACGCTCACCGCTGCTGCGACTTCCATCACCACCTCGTAGAGTCGCTCGCGCTGGCGGGGCGTGCACAGCTTGCTATCGCGCACGCCGCGCAGCGCCGAGTGCAGGTCGCCGCGCTCCAGCGGCAGGATGACGGCTGCGGCCACCACCGGCCCGGCCCATGCGCCGCGTCTCGCCTCATCCAAGCCGGCGATCGGCGTCAGCCCCTGCGCCTGCCATTCCCGTTCATGCTTCAGTCCGGGCGAGAGCGCCGTCATGTTGGCTCCTCATCGTATAGGCCACGCCAGCCGTTCCAGCGCACGCGCAGCACCTCCGTCAGCATGGTGATCGAGTCACGCAGGGGGTGGACGCGGCTCTGGGTGCGGTAGTACCACGTGATGGGGACTTCCACCACCGTGTAGCCGCGCCGCAGGGCAATGAAGAGAATCTCCACATCAAACCCCCACCCACTGATGGTCTGACGGGGGAAGATGTCCCGCGCCACCTCGCGGCGGAAGCACTTGAAGCCGCACTGCGTATCCTGAATACGAGGCACGGCGATCAGGCGCACAATGAAGTTGAACACGCGCCCCATCAGGTGGCGGTAGTAGGGTTCACCGATGCGGCGGGCGCCCGGCGCTTCGCGGCTGGCGATGGCGATATCGTAGCCGCTGAGCGCAGGCGGCATGAACTTGGCGATCTCCTCGGCGGGCATGGAAAAATCCGCATCGCAGGCAAAGAGGTACTTGCCCTGTGCCGCCATCATGCCGGTACGCACGGCTGCGCCTTTGCCCTGGCGCGGCTCGTCCAGCACACGGGCGTAGGGATGCGCCTCGGCGAAGGCGCGGGCGATCTGTGGCGTGGCGTCGGTGCTGTTGTTGTTGACGATGATCACCTCGATCGCATAATCCTGCGCCGCCACAAACGCCGCCACCTGTTTGAGGCTCTCGCCCAGCCGCCGCTCCTCGTTGTAGGCCGGGATGATAATGGAGAGGAACGGCCCTTCTGCTTGCCCACCCATGCCCTAATCCGCCACTACGGCGCGGATAATGCGCACCGGCGCACCTGAGCGCACACCGCGCAGGCGGGTGGCATCCCCCGTCACCCGTCCGAGGATGTTTACCGCGCTGGCGGCACGCGGACGCTCGTCCGTGCTGGCCGGCGTGCGACCGAAGAAGATGCAGAAGGCATGGCCCGGCGGCCAGTAGCCGAGCGTCCCGACTTCCACGATCTCGCGGGCATCCGCCTCCTCCTCAGCCCTGACGGGTATGCCGAAGTACACCTCGTCTCCCCATACGTTGGCCCGCGCCTCAATGGGCAGCGCCTCCCATACTTTCTGGGCGGTGGGGCTGTCATTCAGCTCCGCCTCCAGCGTCACGTCGCCTATAGTGATGATAATGGGGTTCATGGCTGATCCTTTCCGCATAAAGGTGAGCCACAGAATGGCACGGATTACACCGATCGTTTGCCGCCTCTTTCGCCCTCAAGCGGCGACAGCATCGCCTCAATGTCCTCCAACGGCGTGCGGCGTATTTGCTGCACTGCCCGCCGCTTGCGCAGCGCACAGGGCAACGTCAGCAGACCGGTGAACATCCCGCGCAGGCGGGCACGTGCTGCTGCGCCCCGCCACGCCTTGAGTGCTTCCCAGGCCAGGTGCACTTGCGCTCTCACAATGTGGGGCCAGTACTTGCGCAACAGTGGGCCAGGGTAGTTCTTGGCGATCACCCACAACATGTTGCGCCCATCATAGAAGCTGGCCGTCACGCCGCCGCCGGTGGCGGCCAGACGATGGTACACCACTGCACGCGGTGCGTAGATGCAGCGCCATCCGGCCAGCTGCGCCCGCCAGGCCAAATCCACATCTTCCATGGAGAAGAAGAAGTCGTCATCCAACAGCCCGATCTCATCCAGCATGGCGCGGCGGTAGGCTGCCGATCCGCCGCAGGCGCTGAAGACATACTCCTCCACATCATACGGCGGCCCGTCCTGCTGCCACACCCCCCGATTGCCCGCCCGCCCATCCAGGCGGTAGAAGTCACCGGCGGTGTGCAGTATATCGCGCCGGTCGAAGAGCAGCATCTTGCTGGCCACCATACCCGCCTGTGGATGGCGCTCAAAAGCGGCCACCACCTGCTCGATCCAATCCGGTGCGGCTTCTGTATCATTGTTGAGCAGGATGATGATCGCCCCCTGCGCCGCCCGCATACCGGCATTACAAGCGCCTGTGAACCCCCGATTCTCCGCCAGCGCTATCAACCGCACCTCTGGATAGCGTTCGCGGATGAGCGCCTGCGAGCCATCCTGCGAGGCGTTATCAACGACGATCACTTCTACGTGCGCATAGGTCTGCCGTCGCAGGGCGTCGAGGCATGTGGGCAGATGGGCGGCTCCATTCCAGTTGGGGATCACCACCGAGACGAGCGGCTTCTGCGGCCTCGCCCTCTCCGCCTGAGGAGGGGAGGCGGCAAGACGCTTGCTGGGGCGTCGGATGGGGGTGAGGCCGGCGCACATGCCCTACTCCTGCTCATATTGCGCGATGTACTCCGCCAGCGCCTCCTGCCAGGGGCGCAGCGTCACCCCTAACGCCGCCGCAAAGACATTCTGCAGCGGAGCATAAAGCGGAGGCGTGGAAGCACGCTTGAAGGCCGTTGAGGGGATCGGCTCTATTGGCGTGTTCAGCCCGGCCAATCGCACGATCTCGCAGGCAAACTCGTAGCGTGAGCAGCTGCCCGCGTTGGTCAAGTGGTAGATGCCGGGCCTTCCTACGGCGATCAACCGCACCAGCGCCGCCGCCAGATCGCGCACATAGGTTGGCGAGCCGACCTCGTCTGTCACCACGCGCAGCGGCCCGCCTGCCCGCGCCCGCGCCAGAATCTTGTGGACGAAGTTCACCCCGCCCGGCGCGTACAGCCACGCCGTGCGCACGATCATATAGTGCGGCGCGAAGCGCTCCACCACCTGCTCGGCGACATACTTGGAATATCCGTAGGGATTGATCGGATGGCGTGGATCGTATTCCTGATAAGGCTGCCCGGCCCGTCCATCGAAGACCTCATTGGTGCTGATCGCCACCAGCAGCGCCCCTACTTCACGGCAGGCCAACGCTACGTTGTACGTCCCCACGCCGTTGACGCGCAGCGCCTCGTCAGGATGCTCGGCACAGTAGTCTACATCGGTCAGTGCGGCGGCGTGGATCACCACATCAGGCCGGAAATCACGCAGGGTTGCCTCCACCTGCGCCGCATCGGTCATGTCCCATTCAGGGCGATCGCCGCCCGCCAGCACATGGTCGCCCAGCTGCGCTTGCAGTTCTCGGCCCAGTTGCCCTTTGTGTCCGGTGATGAAAATCCGCACGCCTGCCCCCTGCGCTGAGACTCCGCGGCGATTATACCGACTTGGCGCCCGATCTCACAGTTGAGGCTGTGCGCAGAGGTGAGTTTCGCATGTGCACGGTAGCCTACGGCACAATATCCGCTACCGAGTCCACGATGTGCCCCGGCTTATAGGGGTAGCGGTCTACGTCCTCACGCCGCGTGACGCCGCTCAACACAAGGATCGTCTCCAGCCCACTTTCGATACCCGCCACGATGTCGGTATCCATGCGGTCGCCGATCATGACGGTGTTCTCCGAGTGGGCACCCAGTGCCCGCAGCGCAGAGCGCATCATGAGAGGGTTGGGCTTGCCCACGAAGTAGGGCTGTACGCCCGTCGCAGCGGCGATGAGCGCCGCCACTGCCCCGCAGGCCGGAACGTCGCCCTGCTCCGAGGGGCCGACCACGTCCGGGTTGGTAGCGATGAAGCGTGCCCCACCACCGATCAGCCGAATGGCGGTGGTGATGCTGGCGAAGCTGTAGGAGGTTGTCTCGCCTAGCACCACATAATCCGGGGCGTGCTCGGTGAGGGTGTAGCCGATCTCGTGCAGGGCGGTGGTCAGCCCGGCCTCGCCGATCACATAGGCTGACCCGTGTGGGCGTTGCTGGTGGAGGAAACGCCCCGTTGCCAGCGCCGAGGTGAAGATGCGCTCGGCGGGGATATCAAGGCCCATGCTAGCCAAACGTGCATGGTGATCGCGGGGAGTAAGGCGCGAGTTATTGGTGAGCACCATGAAGGGGGCGCCCGCTGCACGTAGCCGCTCAATGAAGGCGTCTGCACCCGGAACCAGCCGTGTGCCGGTGATGAGAACGCCGTCCATGTCAATCAGGTAAGCTTTGGGCTGATCGGCCATGTCACCTCCCAAAGTCATGGGCGGCAGCCACGCCGCACAGAAAGGAACCGCAATGGGGGCTTTCGCGCTCTTGATTATACGTTATCCCCGTCCAGACGGCTTGCAAGATGCTATAATCAATATCGTTATGAAGGTTGCACTCAACACGCCCGCTCCTGATTTCGCTCTGCCCGATTTTATGGGCAGGATGGTGCGCTTGGCCGATTATCGCGGCAGGCAGCACGTGGTGCTGGTATTCAATCGCGGCTTTATATGACCATTCTGCCG
>DAOTYL010000266.1:0-1798 GCA_034434955.1 Anaerolineae bacterium
CGCTGCGGGCCGTTGGCAATAGTCTCCTCATAGGCGCTGGGAAGGTCTGCTGTGGCGGCAAAGGCCAGCTCGCCGCGCGGAGCTGATGGCAAGATCGCTGCTGACCACTGTGGCGTAAAAGCCTGCGTCGGCAAGGCGAAGGCTTGAGAAGCAGTTTCCCACGCGCCAAAGCCGCTATGCAACAATAGGCTACCGCCCGTCGGGCGTTCCACGACGAAAACCAGACTATCGCCATCGGGTGACCAAGTAGGCATGTGTCCCTGGCCGATGACCGTTGGAGCGCTCCAGCCCTCTGCGGAAAGTGCGCTGGCATACACCAGCGGGACGCCATTCTCAACACCACTGAAGGCCAACCATTCGCCATTTGGTCCCCAGGCCGGGTGGTCTTCATCAATTGTGGGGGTCTGCGTCACAGCGACAGCATGCTGCTCATCAGGATCGTCCAGAGAGAGGACGTAAATGTCCTGGCTGCTTCCGCGCAAGGAAACATAGGCAATGTGCCGTCCGTCAGGGGCCGCTGTCCAAGCCGGGGAGAAGTCGGGGCCAGGTTGACGGGTCACCGGATAGGGGCCTTCGCCACCGTCCGCTTTGAGGATGTAAACATCCAGATTCCCCGCGTAGTAGGCCTCATAGGCCAGCCACTGTCCGTCTGGACTCCAGGAGGGAGCAGCCTCGTAAGCCAAGTCGTGTGTCAAACGGGTAACTTCACCGCTCTGCAGCTCAAGAATGTAAAGGTCCCAGCTGCCATTACGCCGCGAGGCAAAAGCTATGCGCTGCCCGTCTGGACTCCAGGCCGGGTCGCGATCATCGGCAGGGTCGGCAGTCAGGCGGATCGGTGCATCTGCGCCGGCCGGCAGGGCAAAAAGGTCAAGCTGCGCTCCAGCAAACATGGAGAAAACGAGCGTCCCTCCCGTGCCCATAAAATCTGCCGAGGGGTGCCCTGCCTGAGGGAAAGCAGGAGCACTGCCCGGCATTGGCGTGGCATCCAGCACAAGGGGGAAGAAGAGCATCCCCTGGCCACTTCCTTCACGAGGGGATGTAGCCCAGAAAACCAGCAGGGCCACAGAGGCCAGTAGGATCACGGTAAGGCTGCTGAGCGCCCGTACCTGACCGGTGCGAGTTGATCCACCGCTTGCTGCGGGACGGACCTGTAGCCTAGGGGAGGGATCGGGGGACACGGGACGCAATCGGATGACGTAGCCACCGAGCCAGGCGCTCACCCTGATCAGCAGTCGCCCCAGCCGGTCCAGGAGGCGAAACAGACGCGAGAACATGGCCCAAATCATAGCATCTCTCTCGCTCTATAGCCAGACAGGGTGCCTGTTGCACAGCAAGCACAATTTTTCAGATTGTGCTAGACTGGACTGGCAAACGTGGGTAAGCCTTTACTGGATTGTGTGCAGAGGGATACAGAATGGAGCAAAACCCGGATGCTAATGAGAGAATAGAGGCGGAAGAGGAGGAACCTAAGACACGGCGTGGCCCGCTGTTTTTTGTCCTCATTGGCTCGGTAATCTGTTTATTGTTGATTGGCGGCGTTTTCCTGCTGTACTACCTGACCTCATGGTCCGGCCCGCCAACCGGAGCAGCGGGGAGAGCCACCGAACCCCCATCTCCGTCCTCGCCCGAATCTCCCGCTTTCACACCAGCCGGCAACTTGCCTAACCCTCCAAGTAACATTCAGGCGGTTGAGATCGCCGTCTTTGACGTCCCGCTTAACTGGCGAGATAACAGCGAGAATGAGGATGGATTCAACATCTACCGGCGCCGGTTGGACATTCTGGGATCACCCATCAGT
>DAOTYL010000267.1:0-1905 GCA_034434955.1 Anaerolineae bacterium
TGGGGCTGGCCGTCTGCAAAGCGATTATTGAGGCGCACGGCGAGCGCATCTGGGTAGAAAGCCAAGCGGGTCAGGGGGCGACCTTCTTCTTTACCCTGCCAATTGCCCCCGACGCTGCCGATAAAGCAGCTGGCTCCTAGCGTTTGAGGGTCATGGGGAAGAGGACGGGGCCTATGGAAGAGCATGAGACCGATAAGCTGGAGCTGATCCGCCGCGAACTGCCCGAACTGGCGAAATCGCTGGATGAGCTACTGCCCGATCATCTGGATAGCATTCACCAATGGCGCGTCATCTTTGAAGTGCACATGCCCCCTCCCAATGTGATCGGCGTGGACGTGAAAGGGTTGGCCACCATTGGGCGCGGCTCTCCGACCCATAACTACCAGCCCGACTGTAACCTCGCACCCTTTGAAGCGGAGCGTCACGGTGTGTCGCGCTGGCACGCTGTGCTCATCGCGGACCGTTCGGCTCTGTACCTGATCGACCTCGGGAGCACCAATGGCACGTGGGTCAACGGCAGGTATCTCCAACCGGGGGAGCGCCATCCCCTGAAGAAGGATGACCGTCTGGAGCTCGGGACGCTGGCGCTCACCGTTCGTATGGTAGGCATCAGGCCGAGCAGCAGCTTGGGGGTGGATACAACGGCCGTCGTTCGCCCCAAGCCCTAGCGTTCGGCCCATCTGGTTAGGACGGCTGAGACCGGCACGAAGGTCCGAACATGGTCCCTGCCGAGCCTGCGCACGAGTGGCAAGAGCACATCCACAGGCGGGTGTTGGCCCACGATCCCACCGCCTTTGCTGAGCTATGCGAGGCCGCCCTACCGCATCTCGTGGCCTTCCTCAGTGAGGCTTTCCCTCAACAGGATGTCCATCTGCGCGAGACGATAGCCATTGACCTGCTGCTGGGGTATCAGAGCAAGCCGCAGCAGTACGATGCAGGTCGGCTTTCGCTGTTTGCCTACCTGCGCATGGCCGCCCGCTACGACATGCTCAATGCGCTAGATCGCCAGCGCCGTGATGAAAGCCGCCTTGTCGATCTGGACGGACGAAGCGTCGAACTTGGGTTATCGGATCGGAACACCGAACAGGACGATGCGTTTGAAGAGTGGCTGCGGGAACACACCGAGTGGCCCTTCGGCGAGATCGTCCGGGCGCTGCGGGCGGGCCTCAGCGCGACGGATGAGCAGGTGCTGATGCTGATGCTCAGCGGCGAGCGCCGCAGCGCAGCCTACGCGGAGGCGATAGGCATCGCGCATCTGGATGAGGCCGCACAGCGGCGCGAGGTCAAGCGGGCCAAAGACCGCATCCTCAAGAAACTTAGACGACTGGGACAGCGGATCAAACGCGATGAAGGATGACCTGCTTATTAAGATGGCTTGCCGTGCGGGCAGCGATACGGCGTTGATGGCGGCGCTGCTGAAGCAGTATGCGGAGGCGCGTCACCTGAGTTGGGAGCAGATGGCGGAGCGCCTCGGCCTGGACGGCGTGCGACTGGCACGGCTGGCGCTTTGCCGCCGTCCACGCCCCCAACACTTGATAGAGGATGTTGAGCAGATCGCACAGTATGTGGGCCTTGAGCGCGAGGCTCTGCTGCGCTTCCTGCGCCATGCTGAAGAGGTAACCTCGGCCCCGCACCCCACCTTGTCCGCACAGGAGAGAGGAGCACGGGAGATGACACGCATGCTCTGGAAATGGGGACTGGCGGCGGTGGGGGTGCTGTTGATTCTGGCCATGATCTTCGCCCAGCCCCAACGCGCCGAGGCGACGCTGGTGGTCACGCAGGGGCAAGCCGCGCTGCATCAGGCCCGCACTGTGCTGCTGGCGATCAGCGCACCGGTGGAGACGGTGCTTGTTGCAGGGGAAGCGACTACCGTCCGCGCCGGCGACTCCATCGCGCTGGGCAAGG
>DAOTYL010000268.1:0-15403 GCA_034434955.1 Anaerolineae bacterium
ACGGAGCAGATTTTCACCAATCCGGCGCAGCAGGAGACGGAGGACTACATCTCCGGGCGCTTCAGTTAAAGGGTGGGAGGATGTCGATCCCACAGAATCGCCAAATTATGCTATAGTCAGGATGCAGAACAATGGCAGCGGTGGATCGCAAGGATCAAAATGAAAAGGTGGCAGCGATGGGCGTGCGTAGCGTGCTAGATCAGGCTTTACAAGCCATTCGGGATGACATCCTGCGCCTCGGGTCGCTGGTTGATGAGGCGGTAGAGCAGGCTTGTCAGTCTCTTAAAAACCACGACAAGGACCTCGCTCAGACGGTGGTGCACAACGACGACGCAGTGGACAGCCTGCATAACCGCATTGAGGAGCATGTCATCCAAACTTTTGCCCTGCAGCAGCCAATGGCCCGTGACCTGCGCCAACTCATTGCCGACCTGCTGATCTCCAACGAGCTGGAGCGCATGGGCGACCACGCGGAAGGCATTGCTCGGGCCGTGCTGCGCCATTCGGGCGCCTGGACCCCCATCATCCCCGATCAGGTGTCCCTGATGTTGGATATTGTGCATCGCATGATGCGGGATGTGATGGACGCCTACGTGGTGATGGACCCCGACAAAGCGCGGGCCGTGGCCCGACTGGATGATCAGCTGGACACCCTCTACGGCAAGCTGTTTAGCCTGCTGGTCGGCGAGATGAGCCGGGGGGCGCTTTCGGTGGAAGAGGGGACGTACTTGCTGTGGGCCGGGCACAATCTGGAGCGCATTGGCGACCGCGTGACAAACATCTGCGAGCGCATCGTCTATGCGCGCACGGGTGAAGTGCGCGAGTTTAACCCCAAGCCGGGCGAGGACTGAGCGAGGGCACTCAGCGCGATGGGCATTGGCAGCAGGCGAGGCCCACAAACGTTCGTGGGCCTCTCCAAAAGGCACGCTCAAGGGCGTTGGCCAACGCCCTTGCATCCTCCGCGGCGACGATTTGCCCCGAGTTGGTGCTGTAATTACCGTGCCATTCGCCGACCCATCCCTCAGGGTCCTTCGTGCCGGCCGGCTCCCAACCATACTGGTACGCCAACCAGAGCACCTTCTGCCAAGTCAGGTTGCCTGTGCCCCAGGTATGGCCCTGCTCGTTCACCAAATCGACGCTCATTTAGACCTCCTGAGCCTACATTATTTTTTTAGGAATCGCATACTGGCGGGCAGGAGGCAGACTCCGCCCCCAGAGAGGCGATCCTTGTCTCAGAAGGTCTTTGGGTCAGAACATGGGACTGATAAAACTATAACACCTCTCTCGGATTGGCGCAGCAGGCTGCAGGCCCGCAGCGCCGATTGACAGGCTGCGTGGCGTCCTCTATAATCTCTCTTGTAGACAACCGAACAACACGGTCTTCGGGGCAGGGTGCAATCCCCGACCGGCGGTATAGCCCGCTACCCGCTCTGCGGTGGACTCTGGTGCAATTCCAGGGCCGACGGTGAAAGTCCGGATGGGAGAAGATCGTTGCCATATAGAGGCAGTGCGCCTGCCGTCGGCAGATGCACTCTTGGTGTGTTGCTTATGCCCCGAAGTCGATTCTACGGCTTCGGGGTTTTCTGATCGGCGGGCACACAGGCGCATTCCTCTCCCTTTCTACGCCCATCCGACCCCGAAGGCAATACATCTCGTGAAGGAAGTACAAGGGCTACCCCATGCAGATTGGACTTGCCGACCGCCACACCGAAGCCCAGATCGCCGTCCGTCCTCAGCGGGCTACTGCGTCGAGGCGGGAGCATATGATACGTTGGCTGTTGCCGCCTATCACCTTCGCGCTGTTTCTGTTAGGCTGGGAGGCGCTGGTACGCTTGGGACGCTACCCGGCCTTCATCCTGCCTTCGCCGCAGCGTGTGGGGCAGAAGTTGATCGCCGTGGCGCTGGATGGCACGCTCTGGCAGCATGCCGGCGTGACGCTCGTCGAGGTGCTGGGCGGCCTGACGTTGGGCGCAACCATCGCCGCACTGCTGGGGTATCTGCTGGCCCAGTCGGTGGCGATTGAACGGGCGATCTCGCCGTATCTAGTGGCCTCGCAGGCCATCCCCATTGTGGCCATCGCCCCGCTGCTGGTGATCTGGTTCGGTCCCGGCCTGGTGAGCAAAATCCTCATCAGTGCGCTCATCGTCTTCTTCCCTATTCTCGTCAACACCATCGCCGGCGTGCGGAGTGTCCCCCCCGATCTGCGCGACCTGATGCGCTCCCTACACGCTACGCGCTGGCAGATGCTGGTGAAGTTGGAGATTCCGGCTGCCATGCCCGTCCTGTTGGCCGGGCTGAAGGTGGGCGCGACGCTCTCCGTGATCGGCGCGGTGGTGGGCGAGTTGGCCGGTGCCGACGCTGGCCTGGGCTTCATGATTAACTTGGCCGACGGCCAATATGATACGGCGCGGGTGTTTGTGGGCGTGCTGGCGCTGGTGGTGATGGCGCTGAGCCTGTATGGCATCGTCAGTCTGCTGGAGTGGCATCTGCTGCGCTGGCGCAAGGCCGGAGGTGGGTGAGCGTCGAGAGAGTCCCCTCCGATCTGAACATGGCAGCCTTACATGACCTTTTTTACACAACCCAAGGAGGATTTCCCCTATGCCACATCGCATTGCCCTTCTCCTATTCGCCCTAGCGCTAGCGCTTACTGCTTGCGCGGGCAGCACCCCACAGCCTACAGAGGCTGCTCTCACGCCGGTGGAGCTCTCGCTGGGGTACATTCCGGATGTGCAGTTTGCGCCCTACTACGTAGGCATCGCAAAAGGCTTTTTTGCCGAGCGCGGCATTGAATTGAGCATTCGGCACCGACAGGAGACCGACGCCGCCAAGCTGCTTGCCACCGACGAGCTTCACTTTGCGGTGATCAGCGGCGAACAGGTGCTGCTGGGGCGGCAGCAGGGGCTGCCGCTGGTGTACGTCTTTGAGTGGTATGAGCGTTTTCCGGTGGCGATAGCGGCCAAGCAGTCCTCGGGCATCCAGCGCATTGAGGACCTGCGCGGGCGCAGCGTAGGCGTGCCGGTGCGCGAGGGAGCGAGTTACATCGGCTTGGAAGCCCTGCTGGCAGCAGGAGGCTTGACCGACGCTGACATAGACCTGCGCACCACCGGCTACGCGCAAGTGGAGACGTTGCTCACCGATCAGGTAGAGGCGGTGGTGGTCTATGCGGCCAACGAACCTGTGCAACTGGAGGCACTGGGGGAGGCGGTCAACGTGATCTACGTGGCCGACTACGCCGATCTGGTCAGCAATGGGTTGGTGACAAACGAGAAGACCATCGCCGAGAAGCCCGACCTTGTGCGGGCGATGGTGGCAGCACTGGCGGAGGCACTCGGGTACACCATCGACCATCCCGATGAGGCATTTGAGATCAGCAAGCAGTTCGTGGAGGGCCTCTCCGATCCCCAAGTGGCGGCGACGGCCCGTCAGGTGCTGGCTCGCTCAATCGATCTGTGGCGTGCCGATCGCCTCGGCGAGACCCGCTTGGAGTCATGGGAGGCGATGCAGGAAGTGCTGCTGAACATGGGCCTGCTCAGCGAGCCGCTTGACTTGAGCAAGGCCTTCACCAACGAGTTTCTGCCGTAGTGGATCAGGGGGCGCACCTGTTGCACCCCCTGCTGTGGAGAGACACGTGTCACAGAACGCTCCCGCCCTTCTTGCCCGGCGCATCAGCCACGCTTACCGCAGCAACGGCAGCTTCTTACCGGTGCTCCGTGAGATCGATCTGGAACTGGCACGCGATGAGTTTGTGTGCCTTGTAGGGCCTTCAGGATGTGGCAAGAGCACGTTGTTGCGCATCCTCGCCGGTTTGATCAGCCCCACCGAGGGCACGGTGCAAGTGGAAGGCAAGCCGGTCGATGGGCCACATCCGGGCGTGGTGCTGGTTTTCCAGCAGGCTAACCTGATGCCCTGGCGCACCGTGTTGGACAATATCGCCTTGCCGCTGGAGTTGCGCGGCGTCTCGCCTGCTGCCCGCGCGGAAGCCGCCCACGATCTCATCGCCCTTGTGGGGTTGCAGGGCTTTGAGCGGGCCTACCCTGCCGAGCTGTCCGGCGGGATGGCGCAACGGGTGGCCATCGCCCGTGCCCTCATTCAGCAGCCGGAGGTGCTGCTGTTGGATGAACCGTTCGGGGCGCTGGATGCCATGACGCGCGAGGTGCTGGGCGAGGAGCTGCTGCGCATCTGGCAGGCACGCAGCAGCACGGTGCTGATGGTGACGCACAGCATCAGTGAGGCGATTCTACTTGCCGACCGCGTGCTGGTGATGGGGCCGCGCCCGGGCCGCATCGAAGCGGCCTTTGAGGTGAGCCTGCCGCGTCCCCGTGCGCTGGGGATGCTGCACAGCGCGGCAGCAGGTAAGTTGGCACAGGCCATCCGCCGTGCCATCCGTGCTGAGGCCACAAGGACAAGGGCAACGTAACATTAGCCGGCCCGCAGGCTGTGCACGGCTTCGGCGATGACCTCAACCGCTTCGTCGATTTCCTCAGGCGTGGTAGGCCTACCTGTGGAAAGGCGCAGCGTGCCTTTGGCGAACTCCAGCGGCACGCCCATCGCTTCCAGCACATGGGAGACGGCGATCCGATCGGCGTGACAGGCTGCGCCCGCCGAGGCGGCCACGCGCCCACCGATGCGCTCAAGCAGGGTGTTGGCCTCCACGCCACGGAAACTGATGTTCAGCGTGTTGGGCAGAGAGTGTTCGGGATGGCCGTTGCGCTGTATGCCGTCCAGCCGCTCGGTCAGCCCTCTGTAGAGACGGTCGCGCAGGGTCTGCATGTGCGCCATGTGGTGCACTAGATCGCGGCGAGCAACCTCCGCTGCCTGGCCCAACCCAACGATCTCCAGCACATTTTCGGTGCCTGCCCGCCGATTGCGTTCGTGCGAGGCGCCGTGCATGAACTTGGGCAAGTCCACACCTGACCGCACGTAGAGCGCCCCCACGCCCTTCGGCGCATAGAACTTGTGCCCGGCTAGGGAGAGGAAGTCTACGCCCAGCACGGCCACATCTACCGCAATCTTGCCAACAGCCTGCGCGGCGTCGGTGTGCACCAGCACGCCGTGTGCATGGGCGATCTGCGCGATCTCGGCCACCGGTTGGAGCGTCCCTACCTCGTTGTTGGCCAGCATAATGGAGATCAGGATCGTATTGGGCCGGATGGCACGCTCCACATCCGCCGGGTCCACCCTGCCGTAACTGTCCACTGGCAGCACGGTGATCTCATACCCTTGGCGGGCAAGCACCTCACACGGCTCATGGACGGCAGGATGCTCCACTGCCGAGGTGATGATGTGCCGCCCCCGCTCGCCATAGGCCGCTGCCACCCCTTTGATCACCGTGTTGTTGGACTCCGTGCCCCCGCTGGTGAAGATCACTTCGTGCGGCTGGCAGTTGAGCAACGCCGCTACTTGCGCCCGCGCCCGCTCAACAGCCTCACGTGCCACTTGCCCATAGGTGTGAGCGCTGGACGGGTTGCCGAAGTGCTGATAGAGGTAGGGCAGCATGGCCTCCGTCACCTCGCGGTCAATGGGCGTGGTGGCGTTGTAGTCCAGATAGATGGGGTAGGCAGCCATCGTTCCCTCTCTGCGTTCTGGATGCGGGGAAAAGCCGCCCGCTTAAGGAGCAGCGCGGCGGAAGGTCAGACGGATGCGTGCGGCAGTGATCTGATCGTTGTCCTTAAGCGCGTAAGGGATGCCAGCCGTCAGACGCATATCGTTGAGGCGCGTGCCGTTCATGCTGCCGAGGTCTTCGATGTAATAACGGTGGCCCTGGCAGAAGATGCGGCAGTGGCGGCGCGAGGCCGTTTGAGCGCCCTCCAGCCCCAACGTCGCCAGATCGACATCCGGCACGGAGGAGTCGCGGGGATGGCTGCGCCCGATCACCGTCTCCGGAAACTTAAGCGGGAACTCCATGCCGTTCTCGGCCACCAGCACATATTGCGGCACGGTGGCCTTGCTCTCCTCATCCGCGAGGTCAAGTGGCTGCATAGGGACGGTCATGGTAGCGGTCGGAAGGTCGCTAAGGTCTACCACCTCCCGCCTGCCGATGATGGCCTCTATGCGCTTGACCACCTCACGCGCCGAGGGGATGCGATGCTCTGGGCGGAGGGCAATGAGGTGGTTGACCAGTTCCTCCACCTCTGGTGAGACGCCCGTGATCGGGTCTAGGTCGCCTGCCAGAATCTTAGAGGCCACCGTGCCGATCTCCCGTGCCTTGATGGGCAGCGTGGCTGTCAGCATCTCGTAGAGCACAATGCCCAGCGAGTAGAGATCGGCACGGGCATCCACGGAATGCGCCTCTAGAATCTGCTCCGGCGCAGCATAGTAGAGCGTTCCGGCAAACTGCGAGGAGGCGGTCAATGTGGCGTGGTCGGGCGCTTTGGCGATGCCGAAGTCGATCAGCTTGGCTTGATTGGTAGGGGTGATCATGATGTTCTGCGATTTCACATCGCGGTGCACGATGCCCTTGCTGTGGATGGCCTCCAGGGCCAATGCCACATGACGCGCGATGGCCAGTGCATCCGGCTCGGCGAGTGGCCCCCGCGTATCGATAATGTCGGCAAGTGTGTGGCCCTCGACGAACTCGGTGATGATGTAGCTCAGCGTTTGGCCGAGGGCGGGGTCGTATTCGCGCAGTGCCCAGTCATGCAAGGCAATGATGTAAGGGCTTTTAATCTGACGCAGGAGGTCGATCTCGCGCTCAAAGCGGGCCATAAATTGATCGTCGACCAAATGGCTGTGCAGCACCTTGATCACCACCATCTGGCCGGTTTGTGTATCACGTCCCAAGAAAGCAACGGCTGCGCCGCCTGAGCCAAGCCGATCGTAGATGCGGTAGCGGTTCTTGATCATCTGCCCGATCATAAGCCAGTCTCCAGTCTGCCGTCCGATCCGATCTACACAGCCCTATATATTACCACAACCCCCAGCGAGGTGGCCGAGGGAGAGATGCGGCCAAAGGCAAAGTCGCCCCACCAAAAACCTACCGACCGGACGGTAGGCTTGTCAGAAACGGCACTTTATGTTTTAATTGAGATGGTGCTTGCCATCGGTTTTGCTCTCCGATGTTCGTCCGTTCTTTCCCTACAAGGAGGATAGGCCTATGTCCTATCGCATTCGCCGTGCGGCGGTGATCGGGGCCGGGACGATGGGCAGCGCCATCGCCGCCCACCTGGCCAATGTGGGCATCCCCGTCGATCTCCTAGACATCGTCCCCCGCGAGTTAACGCCCGAAGAAGCAGCGCAGGGGCTAACGCTTGACGACCCCCGCGTGCGCAACCGTATCGTGCAGAAGGGCTGGGAAGCAGCCCGCAACGCCCGACCGGCGGCGCTTTACACGCCGGAGAGAGCTGATCTGGTGCGGCTGGGCAATCTGGAGGACAACTTTGATTGGCTGAGCGAAGCCGACTGGATCTGCGAGGCCATCATTGAGAATCTGGCCATCAAGCAGAGCCTTATGGCGCGCATTGAGACCGTGCGCAAGCCGACAGCCATCGTTGCCACCAACACTTCCGGCCTGCTCATCCGCGACATTGCTGCCGGGCGCAGCAAGGAGTTCTGCCAGCACTTCCTCGGCATGCATTTCTTCAACCCACCGCGTTACCTCAAACTGTTGGAGATTATTCCCCATCCCGATACCCTTCCCGAAGTGATCGCGGCCATGACGCGCTTCGGCGAGGATGAGCTGGGCAAGGGCGTGGTGATCTGCAAGGACACGCCCAACTTCATCGCCAACCGTATGCTCTCCATCAGCGGGGCCTATGAGCTGGGCTATGCCATCCGCAACGGCTATACGGTTGAGGAAGTGGATGCCCTCCTCGGCCCGCTGGTGGGACGTCCCAAGACTGCCGTTTTTCGCCTGCTGGACCTCATCGGCCTGGACGTGATGGCACACGTCAACACCAATCTGTATGAGGCGCTGGCGCATGACGAATCGCGCGATCTGCTCAAAGACCCGCAGGTGGTAGGCCTCATCGAGACTATGGTGAAGAACGGCTGGCTGGGCAACAAAGCCGGTCAGGGTTTCTACAAGCGTGTGGATAAAAACGGCGAGCGCGAGTTCTGGCCGCTGGACTTGCAGACGCTGGAGTACGTGCCGCCGACCAAAGTGCGCTTTGAGTCGGTGGGGCAGTACCGCAAGGTAGAGCCGACCGGCGCACGCCTCAAGGCGATGGTGGAAGCCACCGACCGCGCCGGACAGTTCATCCGTGACACGCTTTACCACCGCTTGGCTTACGCCTCGCGCCGCATTCCGGAGATCGCCGATGACATCTTGGCCATCGACCGCGCCATCAAGTGGGGCTTTGCCCACGAGTTAGGCCCCTTTGAGGAGTGGGATGCCATCGGCGTGGCGGAGAGCGTGGAAAAGATGGAAGCTGCTGGCTTCCGCGTCGCCGATTGGGTCAAGGAGATGCTGGCGCTGGGTTGCCCGACCTTCTATCAGTATCAGGACGGCATTGCCGTCGGCTACTACGACCTCGCCGCCAAAAAGTACCTTCCCCTTGAGGAGCACCCGCGCAAGATCAGCGTCAACCTCCTCATCTCGCGGGGCTGTGTGGTGGAGTCCAACGAGGATGCGGCGATCGTGGACATGGGCGACGGCATCGCCCTCTTGGAGTGGCATACCAAGGCTAACACCCTCACCCCCGGCGTAGTGCAGATGGGCTACCGCGCCATCGAGCGCCTGCACAGCGACTTTGACGGGTTGGTGATCGGCCACCAAGGCGATCTATTCTCTGGAGGGGCCAACTTGGACATGATGGCTATCCAGCAGCAGGCAGCGGCGCGGGGCATCACGCCAGCCCAGTTGGTGGATGAGTTGGCCCATCAGATGCAGCAGATGATGCTGGGGATGCGCTATGCACCCAAGCCGGTTGTCACCGCGCCGTTTGACCGTGCGCTGGGCGGCGGCGCAGAGTTGGCCATGTGCGGCGACCGCATCGTGGCCCATGCTGAGCTCTATATCGGACTGGTGGAGGTAGGCGTGGGGCTGATTCCGGCCTCCGGCGGCTGCAAGGAGATGCTGCGCCGCGTCGTCAACCCTGTCATGCGTACCCCTAACGCCGATCCCCTACCGCCGTTGGCGCGTGTGTTTGAGACCATCGGCCTTGCCAAGTTCTCCACCAGCGCCGAAGAGGCGCGGCATATCGGCTTCCTCAGCCCCTGCGATCGCATCGTCGTCAACCGCGATTACTTGCTCTCCGAGGCCAAGCGGGAGGCGCTGTACCTCTATCAGAGCGGCTACCGCTCGCCTTTGCCGGAGAAAATCTACGCCGCAGGCCGCGACGCACTGGCGGCGCTGCAAACGCAGCTCTTCATGATGAAGGATGCAGGCTACGCCACCGAGCACGACGTGCTGATTGGCAATAAGCTGGCCTGGGTGCTCTGTGGCGGCGACCTCTCCGAGCCGACATGGGTGGATGAGCAGTACATCCTCGATCTAGAGCGCGAGGCGTTTGTCTCGCTCATTCAGGAACCCAAGACCATCGAGCGCATCCTGCACATGTTGAATACCGGCAGGCCCCTGCGTAACTAAAATACCAAGCAGGTTCCCAGTCGGAGGAGTGATACGCCATGCGTGAAGCAGTGATTGTTGAAGGGGTGCGCACCGCGGTGGGCCGCTCCAAGCGGGGCACCACGCGCAACGTGCGCGCTGATGAGATGATGGCTACGGTTGTCCGCGAGCTGATGCGGCGCACCGATGGCGCACTGGACCCCACGGCAATTGATGACGTGATCGTCGGCTGCGCCTTTCCCGAAGGCTCGCAGGGATTGAACATCGCGCGGCAGGTGCTACTGCGGGCCGGTCTGCCGGTCAGTGTGCCCGGCCAGACCATCAACCGCTTCTGTTCATCGGGGTTGCAGGCCATTGCCTCGGCGGCCTACCGCATCATGGCCGGCGATGCGGATGTGATCATCGCCGGCGGCATGGAGACCATGAGTCTGGTGCCCATGACCGGCTTCCGCATCTCGCCCAATCCCTACCTCGCTGCCAACGACCCCAACGTCTATATGGGCATGGGCCTTACTGCCGAGCATGTCGCCGAGGAGTTCGCCATCAGCCGCGCCGATCAGGACCTTTTTGCCTACCACAGCCATATGAAGGCGGTCAAGGCGTGGGAGGAAGGGCGTTTTGCCGGTCAAATCGTGCCCTATGAGTTTGAGGAAGTGTGGTATGAGAACGGCGAGCGTAAGAGCAAGATGGTCGTCTTTGAGAAAGACGAGCACATGCGCCCCGATACCACCATCGAGGCCCTCAGCAAGCTCAAGCCCTCTTTCAAGCTCAACGGCACGGTGACGGCGGGCAACTCCTCGCCGCTCTCCGATGGTGCGGCGGGCGTGATCGTTATGGCGCGGGAGAAGGCCGAGGCGCTGGGGCTGAAGCCACGCCTCAAGTTCCGTAACTTTGCCGTTGCTGGTGTGCGCCCGGAGATCATGGGCATCGGGCCGGTGGAGGCCATCCCCAAGGTGCTCAAACTGGCGGGTATGAGCCTTGATGACCTCGACCTGATCGAGTTGAACGAAGCCTTCGCCGCGCAGTCGCTGGCCGTGATCCGCACGCTCAACCTGGACACCGACAAGGTCAACGTCAACGGCGGGGCGATTGCGCTGGGTCATCCGCTGGGCTGCACGGGCGCGAAGCTCACCGTGCAACTGATGTACGAGTTGGAGCGTCGCAACGCTCAAGTGGGCATGGTCACCATGTGCATCGGCGGTGGCATGGGGGCAGCAGGCATCTTCGAGCGCATCGCTTAAGCCGCCAAGCCTTCGATTTGTGCGGCTCCCGTCCCTTCTGGCGGCGGGAGCCGCTTTTTTTCGTCCTGAATTTGTCACATATGTGAGGAATTGAACAGAAATGACGAAAACCTGCTATACTCTCCTTAAAGCGGACTGGTACTTGACCTGTTGGGGGGAGCTTATGGCAGGCAGGCGTGGCCGTCGGGCGCTGACGGTGGATGAAGAGCGCCACAAACTGCTGGCAGGGGTTGCCAGCATGTACTATGAGCAGGGCATGACGCAGGAAGAGATCGCCCGTGAGCTGAAGTACTCCCGTTCGGGCATCTCGCGCCTGCTGGCCGAGGCACATGAAGCGCACATCGTTGAGATTCGCATTCATTGGCCCCTTATCCGCAGCCGTTCCTCCGAGCAGACGCTGCTCCAGCGCTTCAGCGTCTTGCGTGAGGTGCATGTCCTGACCTGCACCACGCTCACTTATGCGCAGACGTTGCGTCAGTTAGGCGAACACGCCGCCCGGCTGGTGGAGCAGTGGGTCGAAGACGGCATGGTGCTGGGTGTTTCGTGGGGCACGGGCGTATACGAGGTCGCCAGCGCTTTGCGCCCCAATCGAACCTATCCCGATCTCACTGTGGTGCAGATGATCGGCGCCTTGGGCACCGCCGATCCGCAGATTGACGGCCCGGAGTTGGCCCGTCGCGTGGCGCAGGCTTACGGCGGGCGCTACCAGATTCTGCCCGCCCCGCTGATTGTGGAAACAGAGGCCATGCGCAATGCGCTTCTCACCGACCGCCGCATCCGTCAGGTGCTTGACTTGGCCCAACGGGCGCGGGTAGCCATTGTGGGCGTGGGGAGCACCGATCCCAATGTCTCCAGCATGGTGCGGGCGGGTTACTTAACGGTGGAGGAGATCAGGCGCATTGCCGCACAAGGCGCGGTGGGCGATGTGTGCGGCATTCACTTTGATGTTCACGGCAACCTGTTGAACATGCCGATTGGCCGTCGTATTGTGGGCATCCAACCTGATGCCCTGCGGCGCATTCCGCTGGTGTTGGGCATTGCTGCCGGGCCGAGCAAGGCGCCCGCTATTCTGGGGGCGCTGCGTGCCCGCTTGATCAACACGCTCGTCACCGATGAGGCGACGGCGCGGCAGGTGCTGGCATTGAGCGGCGAGTAGCCGCGAAGGTGAGTTGGAACGAACGAAGGATGACGGTGAGAGGACACACGGACCTATGAGCGATACAGACCTTCAGATCGCCCCCGATCGGGCGAAGGAGCTACTGGAAACCATCGGCGCGGAGCAGGCGCAGGAGATGCTAGAACGCATGCTGCTTATCCGCGCCTTTGAGGAAAAGTGTGAGGAACTCTACGCGCTGGGCAAGGTGCACGGCACGATGCACCTCTCCATGGGGCAGGAGGCCACCGCCGTCGGCGCAAACTATGCCATGCGTCGCGGCTATGATTATCTGCTCAACCACCATCGCGGGCATGGTCATGCGCTGGCCTGGGGCAGCGATGTCAACCGCATGATGGCCGAGTTCAGAGGCAAGGAGACCGGTTACTGCCGAGGGCGCGGTGGCTCCATGCACATCGCCGATGTGGAACGCAACAATCTGGGCGCCAACGGCATTGTCGGTGGCGGCATCCCTATCTCGGTAGGCGTGGGCTTGAGCATCAAGCTGCGCAAGACCGATCAAGTGTGCCTCGTGATCTTCGGTGATGGCGCAGCCAACGAGGGGGCTTTCCACGAGGCGCTCAACATGGCCTCCATCTGGGATTTGCCCATTGTCTTCCTCTGCGAGAATAACCAATATGCCATGTCCATGCCGGTGCAGAAGGCCTTTAACATCGAGCGCATCAGCCAGCGTGCCTGCGCCTACAACATCCCCGGTGAGACGGTGGACGGCAACGATGTGCTCGCCGTGTATGACGCCATCTCAAGGGCTGCCGCCCGTGCCCGCGCCGGAGAAGGCCCCACGTTGGTTGAGGCCATCACTTACCGCTATCGTGGCCATTCCAAGAGCGATCGGCAGCTCTACCGCACCCGTGAGGAAGTGAAAGCCTGGATGGAGAAGGACCCCATCCCGCGCTTTGCGCGGCGCTTGATAGATGCCGGTATGCTGACCGAAGAGGGATTCGAAACCTTGCGTCAGCGTGCCTATCAGACTATTGAAGCAGCGGTGCAGTTTGCCGAAAACAGCCCAGAGCCTGACGTGGCGACGATTTTGGACGGTGTCTATGCTTAACGCACAGCAGCAAACTACCACGCAAACGCGGACCGATCAGCGCACCCTCACCTATGCCGAAGCGCTGCGTGAGGCCATGCGCCAGCTGATGGAGACCGATGAGCGCGTCTTCCTCATCGGTGAGGATATTGGCGTTTACGGCGGCGCATTCGGCGTCACCGCCGGGTTGATCGACCTGTTCGGTCCGCAACGGGTGATTGACACCCCTATCTCCGAATCCGCCCTCGCCGGTGCCTGCCTCGGCGCGGCGCTGACCGGCATGAGGCCCATCGGCGAGATTCAGTTTATGGATTTTGTCACCCTCTCTATGGAACAGTTAGTGCTTCAGGCGGCCAAAGTGCGTTTTATGTTCGGTGGCAAGGTCAGCGCGCCCTTTGTGCTGCGTATGCCCGGAGGATCGGGGACGGGCGCGGCAGCCCAGCATAGCGAGTCGCTGGAGAACTGGTTTGTGCATGTGCCCGGGTTGAAGGTCGTCATGCCCAGCAATGCGTATGACGCCAAGGGTCTGCTCATCTCCGCCGTGTATGATGGCAATCCCGTCATCTTCGTGGAGCACAAACTGCTCTACAAGACCAGCGCCCACGTGCCGGAAGAGATGTACCGCATCCCCTTGAGCCAGACGGCTATCGTCCGGCAGGGCAAGGACCTCACCGTCGTGGCCACGTCTATCATGGTACAGCGGGCGCTGGCCGCCGCTGAAGAACTGAGCAAAGAGGGCATTGAGCTGGAAGTCGTGGACCCACGCACACTCTCCCCGCTGGACGATAAGCCCATCATTACCTCGGCGATCAAGACGGGCAAGGTGCTGATCGTGCACGAGGCGCCGCTCACGGGCGGCTTCGGTGGCGAGGTAGCGGCACGCATCGCTGCCAGCGAGGCCTTTGACTATCTGGAGGCGCCCATTCGCCGTTTGGCAGGCCGCGATATGCCCATCCCCTACAACCGCACGCTGGAGTATCACACCGTGCCGCAAGTGGAGAACATCGTGGAAGAGGCACGCAAGCTTGTGCGCGGCGAGTACTAAGGAGGGGATCGCTGTGGCTGCGACGGTCATCATGCCCCGCTTTGGGATGACGCAGGAGCAATCCACCATCGTCGCCTGGCTGGTGGAGGAAGGAAGCTACGTCCATAAGGGCGACCCTATCTGCGAGGTGACGACGGACAAAATCAACATGGAGGTGGAAGCCCCTGCCGATGGCTATCTGAAGGGTATCCGTTATCAAGCCGGCGATGTGGTGCCAGTCACTGAGGTCATCGCCTATATCGTCGCCGAAGGAGAGGAAGTCCCTGCCGGCTCTCCTGCCGCTTCGGGCGCTGCTGTGGTGTCAGAGGCGGCAGTCCCGCCCCCCACACAAGCTCCCGCGGCGACGCCCGTCGCGCGGCGGCTGGCGGAGGCGGAGGGCGTTGATTTGACGCAGATTGTTGGCAGCGGCGTCGGCGGTAAGATCGTGCGCGAGGATGTGGAGAAGGCCCTCGCTGCCCGCTCATCCCGTGTCATAGATGGCAAGGTGCGTGCGACCCCTGCCGCTCGTCGTTTGGCCCGCGAGCACGGCGTGGATTTGGCCACCATCGCGGGGAGTGGCCCCCAGGGGCGGGTGCAGGGCAGTGACGTGCAGGCAGCGCTCGCCGCGCCCCGATCTATTGTCGCCCCGACGCCTGCGCCCATCCCTACCCCACCCGTTGAGGCGGGTAGCGTGCTGCGCGTCATCCCTCTGGAGGGGATGCGCGGCACTATCGCCCGCCGTATGCAGGCCAGCTATCAGCAGGCTCCACACATCACCTTTACACTGGACGTGGACATGACCAATGCGCTGGCGCTGCGGACTGACGCTGCCGCACGCCTGCCGGAGGGTCATCCGGGTGTCTCGCTGACGGCGGTGATCATCAAGGTTTGCGCCTGGGCCTTGCGCCAACATCCCCTGCTCAACAGCCATCTCATTGAGGATAGGATTATCGTCTATCAAGACGTGAACATCGGTATGGCCGTTGCGCTGGATGAGGGGCTGATTGTGCCCGTGATCCACCATGCCGACCGCAAAGGGTTGATCGAGATCGCTGCCGAGGTGGCCGATCTGGCCCAGCGCTCGCGCGAAAACCGCCTACGCGCCGATGACATCAGCGGCGGCACGTTCACCGTTTCCAACCTCGGCATGTTCGGCGTTGACCGCTTCACGGCCATCCTCAACCCGCCGGAGGTTGGCATTCTGGCCGTCGGCAGCCTGACGAAGCGCTTTGTGCCGGATGAACACGATCAACCAATGCTGCGCCCATTCATCACTCTCACCCTCTCCGCCGATCATCGGGCGGTGGACGGCGCAGCGGCGGCGCGCTTCCTCGCTACCCTGCGCGAAGCGTTGGAGCAGCCTGCCCGCGCCCTGCTGTGATACGCTGTCCTACCCGATGCAAGCCCGCCGGAGGTAGGGCGGGCTTGT
>DAOTYL010000269.1:0-10312 GCA_034434955.1 Anaerolineae bacterium
GTACGTGAGAGGGATCACATATGGGGGGATGGAGAATTGGGAAATATGACGGTGGAGAGGAACCGGCCCTTTTCCCCTTTTTGACGATTATTATAGATGTGGTGTGAATTGGCCGATCAGTAATTATTGTAATGCTTTGACCCTGACGGACGTCCTAAAATACGGCACTGAGGTAGGCTTGTGGGGTTCGCGGCTACTCTTCCGGGAGCAGCCGCACGAACACTTGGTTGCTAAGCAAGTAACCACGCTCGGTCAGGCGAATCGCAGCACCTGTGCGCTCCAACAGCCCGATGCGTTCTAGCTCATCCAACGCCGGGCCGAATACTTCATCCGGTGTGCAGCCAAAGCGGCGGGCAAAATCGTTGCTGGAGACCCCTTCGCGCACCAGCCGTAATCCCAAGATGAGCGTTTCACTCATTGCCAGTGCCCTGTCGATCTCCTCATAACCGCCGGTTGCCGGCCCAAGGGGAAAGCGATGCAGCTCGCCATGCTCCATGCGTTCCAGATACTCTTGCACAGGATTGACGTTCCAGTACCGCAGGCCTTCTACGGCGCCGTGTGCGCCAGCCCCAAAGCCTAGAAAGGGCCGATTGAGCCAATACTGCCGATTATGCTGACATTCGTGGCCGGGGCGCGCCCAATTGGAGATCTCATAGTGTTGCAGGCCTGCCTGTGCCAGCGTTTCACGCGCCTCTTCGTACATATCGGCGGCGAGGTCAGGGTCGGGGGGTGGGATGGTCCCGCGCTCCACGCGGCGAGATAGCGAAGTCCCTTCCTCCAGCGTGAGGCAGTACAGCGACACATGATCGGGCTTCCAAGCAAGGACAGCCTCGAGCGTTTCGCGCCAGCTTTGTAGCGTTTGGTACGGTGCTCCATAGATGAGGTCAACACTGATATTATCGAAACCTGCTATGCGCGCCTGCCGGAAGGCTTGCGCTGCCTCTTCAAAACTGTGCCGCCGCCCAAACAGTCTCAACTCCTCTGCATGGGCACTCTGGACGCCTAAACTGAGGCGGTTGACGCCCGCCGAGCGATAAGCGGTCAGCGTTTGGGTGTCTACCGTGCCGGGGTTGGCCTCCAAGGTGATCTCGGCCTCGGGCAGCAGTCCCAGGTGCTGTGTAGCAGCCGTGATGACCGCCTTCACCTGTGCAGGCGTGAGGAGAGAGGGTGTGCCACCACCCAGATACAGGGTGTGAGAGGTGATATCCCCTGCTGCTTCTCCTACCAGTGCGATTTCCCGCCGGAGCGCTTCCACGTAAGGGGCGATCAGTGCCCCCAATCCGGCGTAAGTGTTGAAAGCGCAGTAAGTGCACAAGGTGCGACAGAAGGGAATATGCACATATAGGCTAAATGACTCCCTTGCATTGCTCTTACAATTCTGTGAGGTGCTTTGCGCGATCATGGGGCAGAAACTATAATGATCGAAACGCTTTTCAAACTTGCGGGCGGACTGTCTTCTCTATGATGCAAGGCCGCTTTGCCCTCGATGGGATAAGACATCAGGTAGCGAGTGAGTGACATAATCTATGTCAGGGACCTCGGAGTCAAACGAAACGCGGCACATTGAAAACGAACCCGCTCCGCTCTCTGTGCCTGATGGGACGCTACAGCCCGGCCAGGTTTTGCAGAGCCGCTATCGCATTCTGGGCGTCATTGGGATGGGCGGCATGGGAGCGGTCTATCAGGCGCGCGATCTGCACTTCCCCACCGTAGCCAGACTGGTTGCCGTCAAAGAGATGGTCAACATGGCGCAGGATCAGCAGATCCGCGAGGCTACCTTGCGCAACTTTGAGCGCGAGGCCGAAATCCTTGCCACACTCAATCACCCGGCCATCCCCCAGATTTACGATTACTTCAGCTTCGGCGACCGCGCCTATTTGGTCATGGAGTTTATCCAGGGCAAGGACCTGGAAGCGATCATGAACAGCATAGACGGCTTTCTGCCTGTAGAGCAGGTGCGTCAGTGGGCGATTGAGATCTGCGATGTGCTGAGCTACCTGCATAATCACAAGCCAGAGCCGATTGTATTCCGCGACATGAAGCCCAGCAACGTCATGATCGACCACCACCGCCGCGTGCGCCTGATTGACTTCGGCATTGCGAAGACGTTTCAGGTGGGGCAGCCCGGCACGATGATCGGCACAGACGGCTACGCTGCCCCCGAGCAGTACAAAGGCCTGGCTTCTCCCGCTGCAGATATCTACGCCCTAGGGGCTACCCTGCATCACCTCCTCACCCGCCGCGACCCTCGTCTTGAGCCGCCCTTCTCCTTCAACAAGCGGCCTATCCAGAGTTACAATCCGAACGTCCCCGACGGGCTGGTGCAGATCGTGATGCGCGCTCTGAGCTACAATCCCGAAGATCGCTATGCCAGCGCCGAGGCCATGAAACAATCGCTGGAAGCTCTCGGCTCGCACACCAGTGCTTCCCCACTTCAGGCTGCTGGAGCAGTGTATTCGGGGGCGCCATCTCGCGTTGGTGAGGCGGGGGGCGCTGTTGCGGTCGGGACGGCGACCAGCCTCAACCCGATTTGGGCGTTCAAGGTTGAGGATGCCGTGCGCTCAAGGCCGTTGGTGCACGACGGCGTGGTCTATGTAAGTTCCTACGACAACAACCTATGGGCGCTCAATGCGGGGGACGGTAGCCTGATCTGGAAGTTCCCAACCGACGGCGGGCTGGGGTCATCTCCTATCTACAGCGGTGGCACCATCTACGTCGGTTCAACGGATCAGAACCTCTATGCAGTGGACGCCCGCACGGGCAAGCACCGCTGGATATTCCGCACCGCCGGTAGGATTTATTCCACCCCCTGCGCGGCATTGGGGTTGATCTTTTTCGGTTCGGATGACGGCAAGCTCTATGCCGTCAGGCCGGGGCCGGTTAGCGCCCGCGAGATGTGGAGCTACAACCTGATGGCTCCCATCCGCTCCTCCCCGGTGGTCGTTGATGAGCGCATCTTGTTCGGCACCGATGCGGGCGAAGTCGCCTGCCTTGATGCCTCCGGCGAGATGCGTTGGCGTTTCCAGACACGCCGTCGTGTTATGTCCACCCCTTGCGTCCGTGAAGGGGTGGTCTATATTGGCTCGGACGATTGGTACTTCTACGCGCTGGATATCGAACAGGGGTATCCTATCTGGCGCTACCGCACGCGAGGGGCGGTTGTTTCCTCGCCAGTCTATGTTGATAAACTGGTCTATTTTGGCTCTGCCGATGGCACTGTCTATGCTCTTGAGGCGCTGGGCGGCAGCGAGGTGTGGAAGTATACGGTTGGCGCACCTGTGACATCTTCGCCGGCTGCCTATCGTGACGCCATCTACATCGGCGGGGCAAATGGTGTGCTGTACTGTCTGCACGCCAAGACGGGTGAACCATTGTGGCAATTCCAAAGTGGCGGGCCGATCCTGTCTTCGCCACGTGTGGCAGACGGAGTGGTCTATATTGGCTCAGATGATCAATATGTCTATGCCTTGCAAGCATAGGTGAACACGCATAGAGGTGATGCTTAGATGAAGCTGCTTCGGCGCTTTTTTGGCCCGCGTGGCAATCGGGAAGGACATTCGGTTCCCCTTCCGCCGCATATGACGCCGGAGGAGAAACGGGGAGAGAGTAGCCCTCTTCCGGCGCCTCCTCTTAAAACGCGCCCATTGGAGCCACCCCGCCCCTTTTCTACACTGAGCCGCCGTATTCGGATTGGCATTGCAAGCGATGTAGGACAAGCACGCACCAGCAATCAGGATGCGGCATTGGCCTTTATGGCCAGCGCGGAGATGGCGGGTAACCCGCCCCCTCTCGGATTTGTTGTGGTGGCAGACGGCATGGGTGGCCATCATGATGGCGAGCTGGCGAGTGCCATCGCCGTGCAGACGCTGGCACGCCATATTATTGATGAGATCGTCATTCCCCACCTAGATGGGCGGGAATACAGCGCTGAGCAGCGTACCATCCCCGAAGTGCTGAGCGACTCAATGCACGCAGCCAACCGCGCTGTTCAAGAGCAGGTCCCGGATGGTGGTACAACTGCTACCTGTGCGGTCATTCGGGGCGATCTGGCCTACATCGCCCATGTTGGAGACAGCCGCGCTTATCTCATCTCAGAAGGCAACGTTGAACTGATCACCCGCGATCACTCGCTCGTGCGCCGCCTTCAGGAACTGGGACAGCTCACGGCTGAGGAGGCTGAGGTTTATCCCCACCGCAATGTTCTATACCGAGCCATTGGCCAAGGTGAGAGTCTTGAAGTGGATGCAGCGACGCGCCGCTTGCCCCCTTCCTCATCCCTGCTGCTATGCAGCGATGGATTGTGGAGCATGGTGAGCGAGAAAAAGATGCTAGAGATCCTTGGTGAGCACCGCGACCCGCAGGAGGTTTGTGATCGACTGGTGGCAGCCGCAAATGCTAGCGGAGGGCCGGATAATATCACGGTGGTGCTGGTGCAAATGCCCGACTGATCGCCAAAGTGTCACGCCGGGCTAAGAGATAGCAGGCTATGGACTTCGTCGACTACTACGCCATTCTGGGAGTGCCGCCATCGGCCAGCGAGGAGGAATTGCGCCGATCTTACCGGCTGGCGGCGCGGCGCTTTCATCCCGACGTCAATAAATCGCCCGGCGCTGCAAGTGCCTTCCGAGATGTGGATAGCGCCTACAAAGTGCTCTCCGATCCGCATGAGCGGCAGGAATACGACCGATTGTGGCAGCAGTACAAGGCTAGTGCACCGGCTCTCCTCGTGGAGACCTTTCTCAGCCGCCGCTACGTTCGGCCACTCGATGAGCCGCAGTTGCTTTACGTCCTGCTCAAGGTTCAACCGGTGCTGGAGATGTCGCTGGCTGCCGACGCGCCGCTTAATGTGTGTCTGGTGGTTGACCGTAGCACCTCGATGAAAGGAGCCCGGCTGCAGCACGTTAAGCGGGCTGCTCAACATATCATCACTGAGTGCGGGGCGGAAGATATCCTCTCAGTGGTGACTTTCAGCGACCGCGCCGAGGTCGTTATTCCTGCCCAACCGGTGGTAGATGCGCCTAGCATGAAGGCGCTGGTCAGCACCATCCGTGCTGGGGGGTCTACATCTATACGGGCGGGCCTGCAGGCTGGCCTCGCACAGGTGGAGCGTCATCGGCACCCTCGCTATGTCAACCACCTGATACTGATCACCGATGGGCGTACCTATGGCGACGAAGAGGCCTGTTTAGCATTGGCGCGGGAGGCCCGTGAAGCAGGGATAGGTATCAGCGGGATGGGGATCGGCGAGGATTGGAACGATAGCTTCCTTGACCGATTGGCTTCCATAACCGGAGGTACCTCGGCTTATATCGGCTCGCTGGAAGCCATTAGCCGTTTCCTGCGCGAGCGCGTCCGTAGTTTAGCGACCGCTTACGCAGAGCGCTCGTGGCTCAACGTGGCCCCCGCCGTTGACGTGGAACTAGATTCGGCGGTGCGTATTGCGCCTTCTCCTATGAGGCTGGAAACGGCGACGTGTCCTATATCGCTGGGGGCGCTGAACGGGTTGGCGGGAACGCGCGTCGTACTTCAGTTTCGCTTGCGCACCGGCGCCTCTGCCTCCGGCGAGTTCTTTGTGGGCCGCCTGGATGTCGGAGGTGAGGTGCTTGGCTCCGGTCAACACAAGGAGCGCGTTACGCTGGACCTGAACGTTCAGGTAGCACCTGATGCAGCTCAGGAAGAGCCGCCACCTGAACTGTTTGATGCGCTGAGCCGTCTGGTGCTCTATCGGCTTCAAGAGCGCGCACGGGAGGCGGTGGAAAGCGGGGATATCGCCGAGGCCACACGCAAACTGGAGGCGCTGGCCACGCGCCTTCTTGAACAGGGTCAGGAGGCACTAGCCCAGAGGGCGCTTGCTGAAGCCCGGCAAGTAATGCGGACGCGGTCGCTATCTGAAGAAGGGGCCAAGCAACTTAAATACGGCACCCGTGCGCTTTTGCCGTCAACGGGGGATGCGGGAAATGATCAGGTGTCCGAATTGCCAACATGAGAATCTCGAAGGAGCACTGTTCTGCGAAGAGTGCGGGTTGAGCCTGTGGGGAGATGCTCAGGAGGAGGTCTCCACCCGCGAGCTCGAAGAGGACTCCGACGAGTTCAGCGTCAAATCCGGTTGGGGGACTGCCACTTTTGAGGAGAAGAATCAGGTCATCATCCACATCAGGGATTACCCGGAGCCGATTATCATCACGCCCGGCGAGGAGTTTACCATTGGGCGGCAGGATGCGGCTAGCGGCATCTTCCCTGACCTTGACCTGACGCCAGCCGGAGCGCTGGAAAAGGGCGTCTCGCGGCTCCACGCCGTCCTACGCCGCGGCGATGATGTGCTCTCCATCGCGGATTTGGATAGCGCAAATGGCACGTATCTCAACGGTCAGCGGCTGGCAGCGCATCAGCCGCGCCTGCTGCGCGACGGCGATGAGATCCGCCTAGGCAAGCTGGTCATGCATATCTACTTTAAGTGATGGGCCATAGGTGTTGGCCCGCGATCTGGCAAGTTGTACAATAACGGTTGAGAATAGGTGGCTAAGATGGGCTATCGGATTCAAGTTCACATTGCCAATGACGATCCCATTGTTCTGGACGTCGAGGAGCTACCCAAGCCCGGCGATCAGTTCGTAATGGGGTCTAATCCTCAGCGCCGTGATGGCAAAGAGGTCTCTTATTTCCTGCGCGAGGTGAACCAGGTGATCATCCCCTGGTGGCGCATCAACTTCATCCAAATCCTGCCCAACGAGCAGGAAGCTGAGGTCCCGACCTTTGTGCGTGAGTGACCATGTGGACCCAACAAAGCGAGCCGAACTATAAAGGCATGCAAATCCTCGTCGTAGATGACGAGGTGCGCATGATCGACTTCATCCGCATGAACCTTGAAGTGGAGGGGTTCAAGGTCCTTGCTGCCCGTAATGGCATCGAAGCACTGGATATGGTGCGCAAGCATATCTTGGACCTCATTATCCTAGACGTGATGATGCCCCAGCTAGATGGCTTCGAGACGCTGCGCATGTTGCGCGAGTTCTCCAACGTGCCCGTGATTATGCTTACCGCCAAAGGAGAAGAAGAGGACAAGGTGCGGGGTCTGGAGTTAGGGGCGGATGACTACGTCACCAAGCCGTTTGGGGCGCGTGAGCTGGTCAGCCGTGTGAAAGCCGTCCTAAGGCGGGCCAACATTGTGGTGGACCCCTCTCAAGCCATCCTCAAGATCGACGACCGCCTGAGCATTGACTTTAATCGGCGCGAGGTGATTGTTGAGGGCAAACCCATTAAGCTGCGCCCGACGGAATACCGCTTGCTCTATCATCTGGTCGAGAACGCAGGTTGGACGGTGCCCCATGAGCAGCTACTGGCCAAGGTGTGGGGCTATGAGTATCGGGATGAGACGCACTATGTGCGTCTGTACATCAACTACCTGCGGGAGAAGATCGAGAAGGACCCCGCCAACCCTAAATATATTCTCACCGAGCGCGGCATTGGCTACCGCTTCTTTGATTTCCGCAGGCAGAAAGAAGAGCAGGCACAGGAATAGTGGGCTACCCCTCTGGAGCAAGGACAACCGACGTTCTACGGCGTCGGTTGTTTGCTTTGGGGGCAGCATGTTGCGACCTAAAGCAGGCCGAGAGCCATCAGGTCCTCATCCAACTGCTGGACGATATCGTAATTGTAGATTTCGTGTGGGTCGACCCAGCGGTAGTCTGTATGCTCGTGCTCTAACTGCACGGCCAAGCGATCCACTTGGAACAAAAAGGGGTAGACGTGCAGCGTTCCGCCCCAGTCGGTATGCACCACCACGATGCGGCCTGCCCGTACAGGGAGCGCCCTGACGCCTAGCTCTTCCTCTAGCTCCCGCACTGCCGTCTCACGGGGTTCTTCATTATCCTCCACATAACCGGTCACAAAGCACCATTTGCCCGGATTGGAGGTGTGGGTGGCAGCGCGTTTGAGGAGCAGGACTTTACCATCAGGCCGCTGCACGATGGCCGCTGCAATACGCCGCACGGGTAGCCCGCTCATGATGATGCGCCTCGCTCTTCCGCTCCAGAAGAGATGGCCAGTGAAGCCTCGGTGTCTCCCCGCTGCTGTCGGTAGGTGATCGCTGCCCGCACAAAAGCGTTAAACAGCGGGTGCGGTTTGTTGGGGCGGCTTTGAAACTCGGGGTGAAATTGGCTGCCCACCATGAAGGGGTGATCGACGACCTCGGCGATCTCGACCAACTTACCGTTAGGGGAGAGGCCGCTGAAGCGCAAGCCAGCAGCCTCTAGCTGAGCGCGGAAAGCATTGTTGACCTCAAAACGATGGCGGTGGCGCTCGTTGACTTCGCGCACCCCGTAAGCCTCTGCTGCGAGTGTGCCCGGCAGGAGCACACAGGGGTAGTGCCCTAGGCGCATCGTGCCGCCCAGATCGCTGAGCGCCTTCTGGTCGGGCATCAGATCGATTACAGGATGTGTGGTGGCGTTGTCAAATTCGGTGCTGTTGGCGTCTTCCCAATTGAGCACATGGCGGGCGAACTCTATAGTCATCACCTGCATCCCTAAGCATAGCCCTAAGTAAGGGACTTTGCGCTCACGCGCCCATTTTGCGGCCAGTATCTTGCCTTCCACTCCCCGGTAGCCGAACCCACCGGGCACCACAATGCCGTCTACACCTTCCAGACGATCCCACCCCTTATCCTTTTCCAGATCGCCCGAGTAGACCCACTCGATGTCGACAAAGTAGCCGTTGCTCACGCCGGCGTGATATAACGCCTCACGCACGCTCATATAGGCATCGTGCAGGGATGTGTACTTGCCGACAATGGCGATGCGCAGGTGCGGCTTGGGGGCCTTGATGCGGGCCACTAGCTCGCGCCAGTCTTCCAGATCAACGGGACGATCGCCCAGCCCCAATCGCTCAGCAAGATAGTGACCCAGCCCGGCGTCTTCCAGCAGCAGCGGAACCTCGTAGAGGTGCGGCGTAGTGACCAGCGGGATCACGCCGCGTGTCTCTACGTCGCAGAAAAGTGCGATCTTGTCAATCAGCTCACGCGAGACGGGGTAATCGGCGCGGGCGATGATGATATGCGGTTGGATACCAATGCTGCGCAGCTCTTGAACGCTGTGCTGGGTAGGCTTGGTCTTGAGTTCGCCCGTCGCACCGATGTAAGGCAGAAAGGTAACGTGGATGTAAAGCACGTTCTCCGAGCCGATGTCCATGCGCATCTGGCGGATCGCCTCAAGGAAGGGGAGGCTTTCAATGTCTCCCACCGTCCCGCCGATCTCTACGATCACCACATCCGCGCCGGTGAGCTTCCCTACGTGTACAATGCGCTGCTTGATCTCGTTGGTGATGTGCGGGATCGTCTGAATCGTCGCGCCGAGAAAATCGCCGCGTCGCTCTTTGGCGATCACAGCGTTGTAAACCTGGCCGGTGGTGAAGTTGCTGGCACGGGTGAGGTCAATATCTACAAAGCGCTCGTAGTGTCCGAGGTCGAGGTCTGTCTCTGCGCCGTCAATGGTGACGTAAACCTCGCCGTGCTGGTACGGCGACATCGTGCCGGGGTCAACGTTGATGTAGGGGTCCATCTTTTGCAGGGTGACGTTCACCCCGCGTGCCCGCAAGATGCGCCCGATAGCGGCGGCCGTCACCCCTTTGCCCACGCTGCTGACCACGCCCCCCGTACAGAAGATATATTTGGTCATTTCTCCATCGTGCTCCCGCTACACTATATCAAAGAGAGACGGGGAGGATACAGCACCTGGCTGACCTCCCCGCCGATTAGACCTCTCTCGCGGTTGGTTTCGGAGATAGGACATCCAATCGCTGGGTTTCCTGTCAAAGCATTTTGGCTAGGTCTTCAGCTGCACGTCGCATATCCAGCAGAACGAGACCTAGCTTGGCATCCTCACGTGCCAGCAGGGTCAGGACAGCCTCTTCCCCAACTGACATGAGCAGCACGTGGCCCTCTTTGCCCCGAATATAGACTTGTTCCAATGTGCCGCGTCCCAGCTCTCCCGCGATGCGCTCGCCCAGGGCCAGCATAGCGGCTGACATCGCCGAGACGCGCTCCTCTTCGGTGCCCGCCGGTAGGGCCGAGGCAATGGTCAAGCCGTCCGCGCTGACAATGGCCGAAGCCTCTACACCCTCCGTCCGTTGCAGATCGCGCAGACGGTTCGTCAGCTGATCAACACGTGATTTTGCCATAGACCATCCCCTCCCGCTGGCTTGCCGTATTTCACGATGATTTTAGCACGGCCCTCGGAAAAGGGCGATTCACATTGCGGGGGTCTCGCGCTCATATACGTCTGCCGATGAGGTGTACAATGAATGCAGACTTTTCCTCTGT
>DAOTYL010000270.1:0-5854 GCA_034434955.1 Anaerolineae bacterium
TTCTTGGCCTGACTACGGCTCATCACACGCCCCGCCCCATGACAAGTGCTCCCAAAGGTTTGAGCCATACTGGCAGGCGTTCCGACGAGAATCCAGCTTGCCGTCCCCATTGAGCCGGGCACAAGCACAGGCTGGCCGATAGAACGGTATTCTTCGGGCAACCCTTCAAAGCCCGGGCCAAAGGCGCGCGTCGCCCCCTTGCGATGCACCACCACTTCTACCCGTTTGCCGTCTACCTCGTGCTTCTCTACCTTGGCCATGTTGTGGGCGATGTCGTACACCTGCCGCAAGTGCCAATCGCGCACCTTGCCGGCCAAAACCTGCTCAAAAGTACGGCGGATATGGTAAGCCAGCACCTGTCGGTTGGCGAAGGCATAGTTGGCGGCAGCGCACATCGCCGCAAAGTAAGCCTGCCCTTCGGGCGAGTTAAACGGCGCACAGATAAGCTGGCGATCGGGCAATTTGATGCCGTAGCGATGGATGACACCCTGAAAATGATCTACGTAGTCCGAGCAGACCTGATGTCCAAAGCCACGCGACCCGCAGTGAATCTGCACGGCGATGTTGCCCTTCACCAGCCCCATGGCGGCAGCGGCTTCTTCGTCGTAAATCTCGTCGATGCGGTCCACTTCGATAAAGTGATTGCCGGCGCCCAGTGTCCCCACTTGCTCAATGCCGCGATCGATGGCCCGCTTGCTCACCTTGCTGGGATCGGCAGCCCTGAGCCGACCGTACTCCTCGGTACGCTCGAGGTCCTCCGGCTCGGCATAGCCCTGCTTCAGCGCCCACTCGGCACCCTCTTGCAGCAACTGCTCAAACTGTCCTCGGCTGAGCTTCAGATGGCCGCCGCGCCCCACACCGCTGGGGCAGTTGTGGTAAAGTGCCTCGACCAGATCGCGCAGGTGCGGTTCGATCTCCTCGAAAGCGACGTTGCTGGCCAGTACACGCACGCCGCAGTTGATGTCAAAGCCCACACCCCCCGGAGAGATGATGCCGTCGCTGGTACGTGAAGCCACCACCCCACCGATTGGGAATCCATAGCCCTGATGGATATCAGGCATGGCCAGCGCATAGCCCACCAGTCCCGGCAGCGTTGCTGTGTTGACCAGCTGCTCCAGCGATTGGTCATCCACCTCTAGGATGTCCTCCAGCAACCGCTCACTGGCATACAGCCGCGCCGGAACGCGCATATCGTCGCGGAACGTCGCGGGGACTTCCCACAGATATTCCGACAGACGTCTTAAGTCTTGCTTGCGCATGGTACGCCCCTTTCTTCCTCACTCGCCTTTGCTTCTTCAAACGTCAAACACGATGGTCGTCTCGTAGCCGTTTGCCGTGCGGCGGATGGCAAGGTTGTGATACGTCACGGCCTTGATGTACTTGCTGAAGCGTCCGCCGGGTATGCCGCTGACCTCAGCCCGCAGAGAGAAGTCCTCCACACGCTGGACATGCACATCGGTAAAGACCATGCCTTCATCCTCTATGAGGTAAAGCAGCTCTGCCAGCCACTTGACAAGCAGCACCTCCCAATCGAAGGCCTGTAGCTCAATGGAGCGGCTCACCGGAGGCCGGTTGGGATCGGCCTCGCCCCCGATCAGGCCGATCATGCCGCGCGCGGCATTCTCAAACAGCGTGCGCAGGTCTTGACCGCGCACACGCAGCGCCCAATCTGCCGTGTGGTTGACCTCTTCCCATGCGGGCTTTTCCGCCATGTGTTGCTCCTTCAGCAGCAACGCCTGCTCTTATAAGTATACGGGAAAGGTAGGAGAGAAATCTAAAAATGATGGGAAATGACGGGGCGATTGCGCCATCAGGTCGGCCGAATACAATTCAATTATAGAGCCAACACTCTTTCTGGGCCTTTCCATGCGGGGGAGAGAAGGTGGAGGAGCTACGCGAGCTGATCCGCGCTGAAGGCAGGAATCTCGGTAACGGTATCCTCAAGATCGACAGTATCCTCAACCACCAGATGCGTCCCGACGTGATGTTCGCCATCGGCAAAGAGATCGCCAGCCGCTTTGCCGGTGCGGGCATCACACGTATCCTTACGGCGGAGGTCTCCGGCATTGGGCCGGCGCTGATGGCAGGGTTGCATCTCGGCGTGCCCATCGTCTACGCCCGCAAACGCAAACCAGTGACGATGAAAGAACCGGTCTATGTGGAGAGCGCACCTTCCCACACCAAAGGCGGTGAGACGCTGCTCATGGTCTCACCGGAGTTTCTACAACCCGAAGACCGCATCCTGATCGTGGATGACTTCCTCGCTTCCGGCAAGACGATCCACGCACTAGCGCGGCTGGTCAAGCAAGCCGGTGCAGAAGTTGTCGGCGTGGCGTGTGTGGTCGAAAAGACTTTTGAAGGTGGGCGCGAGTTTCTGGCCGACTGCTGCACACGCATCGAGTCGCTGGTCGTCATCACTGCCATGCCGGATAACCGTATCATCTTCGCCGATGACTAAACCCTCCGTTGCGCCGAGAGGCAAAGAGCGCAAATGCCGCATGATACTATCGTTGTGCTTGACTATGGCTCCCAAACGGCGCAACTAATCGCACGTCGGGTGCGGGAGATCGGGGTATACAGTGAGTTATTCCCCTGGGACACGCCCGCTGAGCGCATCCTAGCACTTCAACCCAAGGGGCTGATCCTCTCCGGCGGCCCGGCCAGCGTGTATGAACCCGGCGCCCCGACCCTGCCGCCCTATGTGCTTGACTCAGGTCTGCCCGTGCTAGGCATTTGCTATGGGATGCAGGTGCTGGCATATGCGCTGCGCGGACAAGTCGCCGCGGCGCAGGAGCGCGAGTATGGCCCGGCAGTGCTGCACATCTCCGCCCCTGCCTTGCTGTGGGAGGGCTTGCCCACCGATCTGGATGTATGGATGAGCCACGGCGACCGCATTGAGGCAGTGCCGCCGGGATTCGTCCCGCTCGCGTATACAGCCAACTCACCCATTGCCGCAATGGGCGATCAGCGGCGCCATATCTACGGTCTGCAATTCCACCCTGAAGTATCGCATACGCCACGGGGAACGGACTTGCTGGCCAATTTCGTGTTGCGCATATGCGGCTGCCGCGCCGATTGGACACCCACCGCCTTTATTGAGGAAGCCATCGCCCGCATCCGCGAGCAGGTCGGCGAGGAGTGTGTGCTGTTGGCTCTCTCCGGTGGCGTGGACTCTTCGGTGGTGGCCGCGCTGCTGCATCGCGCTATCGGCAAGCGGCTGGTGAGCGTGTTTATCGATCACGGCTTGTTGCGCCGAGGGGAGGCTGAACAGGTCATTGCAACGTTTCAGCACACGATGGGCCTCAACATGGTGGCGGTCAACGCAGCAGACGAGTTCCTCAAGGTGCTAGCAGGTGTGACAGACCCCGAAGCCAAACGGCGCATCATCGGGGAGCGGTTTGTGCGCATCTTTGAGCGCGAAGCGCAGCGCATCGCCCAGCAGGTGGGAACAATCAAGTACCTCGCTCAGGGTACGATCTACCCCGATGTGATTGAGTCTGCCACTCCCGACCGTCCTACAGCGCAGCGTATCAAGACGCACCACAACGTGGCCGGCCTGCCCGCCGATATGCACTTTACGCTTGTAGAGCCGCTGCGCTACCTCTTCAAAGATGAGGTACGTCGGGTAGGCGAGGTGCTGGGCCTGCCACCGGAGATCGTGTGGCGCCAGCCTTTCCCTGGCCCGGGCTTGGCCGTGCGCTGCCTCGGCGAGGTAACCCGCGAGCGGTTGGAACGGCTGCGTGCTGCCGATGCCATTTTCACAGAGGAGTTGCGCACGGCCGGGCTGCTCCACAGCGAAACAGCGCAGGCTTTTGCCGTGTTGCTGCCGGTGCGCAGTGTGGGCGTGATGGGCGATCACCGCACCTACGGCGAAACGGTGGCGCTGCGTGCCGTCTGCACTGATGATTTTATGACCGCCGATTGGGCGCGTCTGCCCGCCGACCTGCTGGCGCGGGTCAGTGTGCGCATTGTCAATGAGGTACCAGGGGTGACGCGCGTAGTCTACGACATCACCAGCAAGCCGCCCGCTACCATCGAATGGGAGTAGGCTTCCTTTCAGGCAAAGGGCAGATCGTCCGCCGCGTCCCAAGCCTTGACAACCCCCTATGCGCTCGCTAGAATGACGGCATAGGAAAAAAGGGAACAACAAGGGCCTGTAGCTCAGCTGGGAGAGCGCTACAATCGCACTGTAGAGGTCAAGGGTTCGAATCCCTTCAGGTCCATGGACGGAACATCCCGAACCGTCGGAGGGTTCGGGATGTTTTTTTCGCCCCACAGCGCGGATCGCCTAGCGCACGCGGCGCGGTACGCGGAAGTACAGGTCGGCGATGCTGCCCAGCCGCACCTCCTCCCGCGATTTCGGCCAGATACCCGCGATCTTTGTCCCACACTTGGGGCAAGTGCCCTGTGGGGTGATCTGGTAATCCTCGATCACGTAGCCGATGCGCTTGATAAGCAGGGTGTGGCAGTTGGGACAGTGCGTATCCTCATAAGACCCCACGCGCCCGGGCAGGTTTCCCGCGTAGACGTAGCGCAATCCGGCCTCGTAGCCGATCTCAGCAGCGCGGATCAGCGTCTTGGCGTCGGTGTTATCGGGATCGGTCATGCGGTAATCCTTGTGGAATGCCGTGACATGCCAAGGGATATCCGGCGAGACCGAGCGGATGAATTGGGCAGCATCCCACAATTCCTCGTTAGAGTCGTTGAAACCCGGAACCACCAGCGTGACGATCTCTACCCAAAAGCCCAACTCGTGGGCTATACGGATGCTGTCCAGCACATGATCCAACACGGCGCCCAACACGCGGTAATTCTTGTCCCGCATGGTCTTGAGGTCAATCTTGTAACCATCCATATAGGGCCGCAAGTACTCCAGCACCTCGCGCGTGGCATTCCCGTTGGAGACATACAAGCAGGTGAAACCCGCTGCCTTGGCCAGCTTGAAGATCGCCTGCGCCCATTCAGAGGTGATGAGCGGCTCATTGTACGAGCTGGCGATGCAGGTTGCGCCGCTGCGTTTAGCAATGGCTATCATCTCCTCGGGTGTCACACGGGCGGGCGGGCGGCCAGCATTGGCATCGCGTAGTGCTTGCGAGATGTCCCAGTTCTGGCAATAGGCGCAGTGCAAGTCACAACCCAACATGCCAAAAGTCAGCGTATCGGAACCTGGGTAGACGTGGAAGAAGGGCTTTTTCTCGGTAGGATCGCACTGGAGCGCCGCCACATAGCCCCAGGGGACATAGAGCTTGCCGCCGAGATTAAAACGTACCTGGCAGATGCCGCGTCCGCCGGGGCTGATCTTGCAGTTATGCCCACAGGCAAAGCAGCGCACTTTCCCATCGGGCAGGGCCTCGTAAAGATCGCCTTCGCGCACCAGCGTGTTGATCACATCCGCAAGCGGCACATCCCCCGCCAGCGGGCTGCGCAGGCTGGGGAGTTGATCCATCAAGCTGCCCCCAGCGCCGGCACTGCGCATTGTCTGCTCTTCTTGCTTGTTCATAATGACCAACCACCTCATCCCCAATTGCCGTTAACGGCAACCGGACACACACCAACGCAAGACATCCCTGCTACTCTAATTGTAGAGCGAAAGATAACGAATGTCACCCACTCGGCGGATCACCCCTCAGCCCGTCGAAGGGCCGGCAACTGCGCGATGATCAAGGCACTGATGAGGAAGAAGGCTGCCGCGATAGCGTAAATAACCAGATAGCCTACCGAAGTGCTGTGGGTCGCAGCGCTGAGCAGGTCGATCAACAGAGCGCCAAGCAGGCGTCCCAGCCCACTGCCCCCTGCTGTGGCGATATTGGCCATGCCCAGATAACGTGCCGCTTCCTCGTTGGGCACAATATCG
>DAOTYL010000271.1:0-1696 GCA_034434955.1 Anaerolineae bacterium
ACGTGCGCTTTGACCTGCGCCGTCCGCCGCGTGGCGCAGCGATGGTGGTCAATTGGGTGCTCTTGGTGCTCATACTTGTAGCGGCAGCGTACAAGGTGACTGTTGCGCTCGACCCACAGACGGTGGAGGAAGCCCGCCGTGACCTGCTGCCGGTGGAAGCGGTGGCTTATCTGGAGACCTCACGGCCCCCTGGCCCGCTGTTTAATAGCTACAACTGGGGCGGCTACCTCATTTGGGCCGCCCGCGATTACCCCGTGTATGTAGATGGGCGCACCGATCTATACGATGATGCGCTGCTGCGGGACTACCTTAAGGTGGCCCTTGCTCAACCCGGGTGGGATGAGCATCTGGATCAGATCGGCGCCAACGCGGTGTTGATCGAGACCGACAGCCCGCTGGCGCAGGTGCTGCGTTTGAGTAAGGGATGGGATTTGGTGTACCGCGACCATCTCGCCAGCCTGTACGTGCGGGAGGTGCCGCTTGAGCGGTGATAAGAGGGGCCTCATTCCCCCGACTTCCCTCTCCGACGGCAAGGAGGGGGGTGAAAGCCACAACGGGGATGCCCTCCTGCGCGATTTCCGCGTGTTGCTGCTGCTTTTCGTCGGGCTGCGGCTGGTGATCCTCGCCGCGCACGACCCCAACGGCCTGATGGCCTACGGGGAGTTTGACAACTTCTACAAGTTCGCCGACATCACCCGCGTAACAGGCCTGCTGCCTTTCCTCGGCTATTGGATGGAGTATCCGCCGCTATTTGTATGGCCCAACCTTGCGCTGCACATGACGCTCAACGTGTGGCTGGGGCTGCCGGAGCATACCTACTACTACACGCTGGCGCTGATCGTGCTTGGGGCGGATGTGGGCAACCTGATCGTGATGCGGCGGCTGGGGGAGCGCCTCTATGGGCCGCAGCGCGGGCTGGACATCGCCTGGGCCTACGCACTGCTTGGCGTGCCGCTGGTCTTCCTGATGTGGAACGTGGAGCCGGTGGTCACGCTGTTCATGCTGCTGGGATTGCTGTGGCTGTTGGAAGGGAAAGATGGGCGCTCGGCGCTGGCGGTGGCCACCGGTACGCTGATCAAAGTAATGCCGGCGCTGCTTGTGCCAGCGGCGTGGCGCTTCCGATCCCCCAAGGGGGCTGCCTTCTATACGGGCATCGTGGCGGCGCTGGGGGTAGGGGCCTACTTGCCCTTCCTCATCCTCAGCCCGCCGTTCGCTCTGGCCTCGCTGCGGGCACAGATTAGCAAATCCAGTTGGCAGACGGTATGGGCACTGCTGGACGGCAACTTCGGCACGGGCAACTTCGGCGACCTGATCGACCGATTGGATGCCTCCAAAGCTGCCCAGATGCTGGGCAACCCGCCGCTCATCCCAACTTGGATGACGCTGATTGCCTTTGGGGCGCTGTATGCCTACCTCTTCACGCGGCCCATCCGCCGCACCGACCACTCGCTGGTGGCTTTCTTCGGCGTGACGTGGTGCGTCTTCCTGTTATGGTCCAAGGGTTGGAGCACCCCCTGGATGCAGATGCTCATTCCGCTCATCTTGCTGACCTTCCCCAACCGAGAGGGTGTGCTGGCCATTCTGCTCTTCTCGCTGGTCAACTTTCTGGAGTGGCCGGTGTTGATGTCGCGGGGGCTGTTCTGGGGGCTTTACCTCACCGCGCCGCTGCGCACTCTCCTGATCGGCGGCTTCTTGG
>DAOTYL010000272.1:0-3580 GCA_034434955.1 Anaerolineae bacterium
CTGCGCATTGGCTACTTCGTGAAGTACCTCTCTGAGTTCGGTTGGCATCCTCGCGTCTTGGCTCGGCATTTCGAAGATTTCGAACTCCGCGATCCTTCCCTATCAGCGTTAATCCCGGACACGACACAGGTTGTGTGGGTAACTGCCCCCGATCCTTTTGGCGTGAAGCGGCTGCTGGACAAGCCGCGTCTGGCAGACGTTGCGCCATTGATGACCGTGCCCTCTCTTTCTCCTTCTTGGATTCCCGGCGCATACCGCAGCGGACTAAAGCTCCTACGAGACAGCCAAAGTAAGGCCATCTTCTCAACCTCGCCTCCTATCTCGTCCCACGTGGTAGCATACCTGCTTAAAAAGAGAACGGGACTGCCGTGGATCGCAGAATACCGCGATGAGTGGTCGCTTCATCCCGCGACAAGATGGCCATCAGCGTTCCACAAGAGGGTTGCGCGGAGACTGGATCAGTCCATTATGCGCAGCGCCGACCTCATTGTGACGACCAGCCCGGCCTACTCTGCGCTTTTCGCGAGGGAGTTCTCCCTCCCTGCCGGAAAGTTTGTCACCATCACCAACGGCTTTGACGAAGAAGATTTCGCTGCTGCGCAGGCACGCCCCGTGCGACGAGACGGACGCCCCTTCTGCATAGGGTATGTAGGTACTCTGGCAGGGGTGCAGAACGCAGAGCCTTTCCTGACTGCCGTACAAGAGCTCATCACGGAGGAGGCCATTCCCGCTGAAAAGATCGCACTGCACTTCACTGGCAGGGCCGATCCTCTGAACTGGCCTCTGTTGGAGGAGCGCGGCGTCCTGCACCTCACAGGCTATGTGGATCACAAAACTGCCGTGTCGCACATGCTGGAGAGCGACGTGCTGCTCCTCATCCTGACCCACGAGCGCGGTGCCAATACTATACCGGCCAAGACTTTTGAGTACCTTGGCTCTGGTCGGCCTGTTTTGGCCCTTGTCCCTCCGCAGGGGCCTGTGGCCACCATTATCAAGGAAGCGAAAGCCGGCCTCGTGGTTGACCCTAACAATGTCGGTGCGATCAAGCAGGCCATTGTCCACTTTTTCCACTGCTGGCAGGAGGACCGACTAGACGCAAGGGCCGATATGGCATATATTCAGCGGTACACGCGCCGTCGGTTGGCAGGCAAACTGGCAAGTCTCCTGGACTCGGTGTGCGGCGCCCAAGAGGGGCCTCGCTGGGCAGCAGCAGCACAGCCCAGGGTTGGCGGAGACTAAGCGCGCCGCGCAATAGAACCTCGTAGGGGTAAGTGACAACATCATGGCCTTGGAAGCGTCTGCTCGCGGGTTGGCGTCTTCGGCCCCCAGGGTTGCCTATCACCCAGCGACTGCTTACGCAGTGGTGGTCACTTACAACGGAGCGGCGTTCATCGAGAGATGCCTGCAAAGCCTGTTAGAGAGCCGCTATCCGGTGACCATTCTGGTTGTGGATAACGCCTCAACAGATACCACCCGTGAGATTGTAGCCGCTTTCCCTGCTGTGGAGACCATCGTCCTCCAAACGAACATCGGGTTTGGTAGGGCCAACAACATAGGGATAGGTCGTGCCCTGCAACAAGGCGCGGATTACGTCTTCCTCCTCAATCAGGATGCCCGTGTAACGCCGGAGACCATCGGTACACTGGTAGGCTGTGCCCGCAGCGCTGCCGAATATGGCATCCTCAGTCCCATGCACTTGAATGGAGATGGCTCGCAGATTGACTATCTGTTTTCGCGGCATCTTGCCAGATCGGCGAATCCCTCTTACACCCGTTTACTCTCCGACCTCTATAAGGGATGCCTAGCGGAGGTCTATCCGGTCTCCTTCGTCAATGCGGCAGCGTGGCTCCTCACGCGGGAGTGCCTGATGCAGGTGGGAGGTTTTGATCCCCTCTTCTTCATGTACGGTGAAGACGCCGATTATTGCCGACGGGCAGCCTTTCACGGCTTCAAGATCGGTTTGGTGCCGTCAGTAGTTATCTTCCATGAACGCGGGGGAGAGACCACCTCAACCGATGGTCGCTTGAGGCGGCTGCGCAGGGCAATCGCCCGCCAAAGAGCATATTTGATAGGCCAGCTGAAAGGCCCCGACAGATCCTTCGTCGGCCATCTTGCTTACTGGATCGGGGGAACGCCCATCCGAGCCCTGCAGTCGCTTGCAGAGGGAAACGTCGCGGATGCAATGATCCTCTGGGCAGCAGGGGTGACGCTTATCCCCTCCCTACCTCGGATTTGGAAGCACTACCGCATATGCCGTAGGCGCGGGCCGCATTGGATCGAGGCAAATGCAAGTTAGCGTGGTGATCCCCGTGTACAACGCCGCCGCCTATGTCCGTGAGGCAGTTGAGTCGGCATTGGCGCAGCCAGAAGTGGCGGAGGTCATCCTTGTGGAGGATGGATCGCCTGATGACAGTCTAGCGGTCTGCCAGAAACTGGCTGCCGAGCACCCCAAAATTCGTCTCTATCGCCACCCCAACGGCGAAAATCTCGGAGCGGCAGCGGCCAGAAATCTGGCCATCCTGAAAAGCACCAGCGAGTATGTAGCTTTCCTTGACGCCGATGACTTTTTCCTGCCCAACCGGTTTGCAGACCCTGCAATACTGTTTGAGGGCGATCCGGAACTGGACGGCGTGTACGAGGCAGTGGGCACGTACGTTCAGGATGAAGCGGGTGCCCAGCGCTGGGTAAATGCAGGGCGACGCCTGCGAGGCCTTACAACGATGGGTGAATATGTTGCCCCTGAGCACCTATTTGCTGCCTTTGTCCGCCGGGGAGCAGGCGGCATCCATCTGGATGGTCTGGTTGTCAAGCGTACTTTGTTTGAGAAAACGGGATTATTTGATGAGCGCCTACGTCTGCATCAGGACAGCGCCATGATCATCAAGATGGCTGCCGTGGGGAAGCTTGCACCGGGAAGGCTGGACGAGCCGGTGGCAATGCGCCGCATCCACAGCCAAAACCGCATCTCTGCGCCTCGCCCTCGAGCAGCCATCTATGCGGACAAAATGCGTTTCTGGCGCACCATGCTGAGATGGTCAAAGGAGCGACTGGGCAAGCCGGAGCAACGGCTGATACTGGATGCTCTTTTGAGGACAGCGGGCAACACGTCCCGCTTCGAAGCATCTCACCCGACGTGGCTGCGCCCTCTCCAGAAGAGGGTTCAACTGATCCTGCTGGCGTTGAGCGAACCTCAGCTTTTCTTCTCGCCGCCCTTCTGGAAGCACTTTTTCCCACACCTCGGGTTTTGGCTAGGCGCTGTGCGAGGCAAACTTTTCCCGTAAGGCAGATCACCCTCTTATTTAGGGCTGGGCTGCTGCTGGAGAAAGTCGGCGATCAGCGCCTGCACCTTCTCTTTATCCGGTATGAGGATATAAGAGCCGCGCGTAGTACGGGTGGCTCTAGCCATGTCGCGGGTGATGGTGTAAGAGGTAATGCGCTCACGCGGGACCCTGGTGGCAATGCATGTCAGCGCTGCGATCTGCGCCTTGCTGAGGTCCGTCAGCACCTCATCGATGAAAGCATCTACGAGGGAGGGCACAGCAGCGAGCGTCTGGGGCTGAAGCAGCTTCTCACGCAGCGC
>DAOTYL010000273.1:0-2279 GCA_034434955.1 Anaerolineae bacterium
AGATGTCGCGCTCACGCCAGAAAGCCAACTGCGCCTTCTCTACATCCTGAACGTTAACTTTCGGTGAAACCGGCTCGAACATTGCGCCTCCCATTCAGATGCGTCAAGGTTGTTTCACAAGCGCGGTCAAATAGGATGTATGGAGACAACCTTTGCGCCCTGAATGGATCGCGGCGCTGTCTCAGGCAGCGCCATGCCAACCACCTCCTTCTAGATCACCTAAAATAAGCCTATCGTTCACTCCCAGCCGCCCGATTCTGCAGAGCGGCTAGTTTGCGGCGGGCTTGCTGCAGTTCTTCCCGCAACTCGTCGCGGAGTTCGCCGAGCAAATCGCGTCCGGCGGATTGTGCCTGCTGAGCGTGAGCATAAACACGGGCCACAGTGCCGTAACGCAGTTCATAAACCTGACCCTCCAGCTGGCTGATCACCTGCTCAAGCATGAAGCAGCGCTTGCGCAACCGTTTGAGCGACCACTCATCGGCCCGCATGGGTAGGTCGCCGCGTTCGCGGATGGCCTCGGCGACCGCCCGTAGCGAAAGCTCATCGCGTTGCACGTAGGCTCGATCCATCTCGGCCATTAGGACGCGGCGGCGCTGGTATTCCTCAAGCGTCCCTGCCAGGCCAGGGTGAAGACGGGCAACTACCTCAGTATAAAGGCGCTTGAGCGCGGGAGATGCCGGCGGCAGGTTGTCCTGTATGCTCCGCACCGATGCCTGTTCACTTGGCCAGAGACGTTTCCCATCCTGCGGAGGAGCTAATCGCTCCTCGCGTCCCACCAGCCGTATAAGGGCTGTGTCCGCATGACCTTCCCGAAGGGCTGCACGGTCACCCATGAGCCCTTGCAGATCGGCAATCTGGCGCTGAACGCGCACCAATTTATTGTGGTAGCGCATCACCTCACGCCGATAGCGGGCTAGGAAGGTAGCCATTACAGACTGAAGCTCGGCGAGCTCGCCGGCCACCTCGCCTAGACGATCCTCCAGATCGGCTATCTGCCTGGTGAGGTCGGCCACCTGCCAGTTCAGGTCCGGCATATCAAACAAGGCCTCCTTGGGCAACAGGCCGCCACAAACAAACGGCGTCAGACGGCTTTGCCCACTTGCTCCGCGCGCATATACTCCGTGAGCAGGAAATCATACCCCTTGGTAGGATAAAACCAACGCAGGGGGATGCCTTGTCCGTCGAACCAAGCGATCGCCTCCACACCATCGCTCAGGATGATGCGGAAGCGATGCGCCGCCTCAAATGTCCCTGCCGGGACGGTGCACGTCTCGGTTCCCCAGGGCCTAACGTTATAGCGCAATGCACGCCCGCTCAACGCTTGACCTTCCTCTGCCCATAGGTCAGGACTGAAAATCGGGATCAGCACCTGCTCACCGCGAGCGTGGCTTGGATAACCGCGCCAAGGGAAGTCATGGCCTATCACCGGCGGATATTCCACCGCATAGTTGGCCGCGATCTCCAACGTCTCGATGCGCCGAGGGAGGGTCGTGGCTTGCCGTGCCGTGCGCACGCTATCATCCTCAAAGTTGTACTGCGCAGCGGCGTTGATTTCAGGGGTCACGTAGCGCAAGCGCAGCCATATTGGACGGCCATCCGAGCGGCGCAGCAGATGGGTGATCAGGCTGTAGGCGCGGGCCGACTTGCGCCCGTCCACATCCGCACGCACGATCTCGCTGCCATCTGGTAGACAGCTGATCTGCCAGCGTTCCACCTGACCCGTCGGCTCGCCGTTGTGTAAATAGCGGTAAGAGCCGCGACAGACCAGCGTCTCATCTGCCGTCGGCGGATGTAGCACGCGCACTATGCCCCCACCTCCACGTAGATGCGCTTGTTGATCCTACCCTTGCTCTTATAGTCCACTATGCGCAGGCATCCCACCTCTGAGGTATTGCGCACATGTGTGCCGCCATCGGCTTGCATATCCAGCCCCACGATCTCGACAACGCGCACTTCACGGATGCCCTCTGGAAGCAAATTGACCTTAGTGCGGATGAGGCCGGGGATTTGAAAAGCCTCCTCGCGAGACAGGAACCTCACGCGCACTTCACGCCCCTTCTCAACTTCAGCGTTGATCGCTTCCTCGATCTCGCGCACTAACTCCTGCTGCATTGTCTCAAACTCAAAATCTATGCGACCCAACAACGGCTCCATGTTGCTACCGGTTGCTAAGGCGCCGTGATCGCGCCAGATGACGCCGCAAAGGATATGCAGGGCAGTGTGAGTGCGCATCAACTGGTAGCGGCGCTCCCAGTCCAGATGACCAACCACTTGCTGGC
>DAOTYL010000274.1:0-14223 GCA_034434955.1 Anaerolineae bacterium
TTGGACGAGGGCGTCATTGTGTTTGACGCTCGCGGTGTGGCCATATATGCCAACCGCGAAGCCGCCCGTCTGCTCGACTACACTCCCCAAGAAGTGCTGGGGCTAGACCGTGAGGATATAGTGGCGCTCTGCCAACAGGGCCGTCTAGACGCAGAACGCTTTGCACAGGCTTTCGTGAAAGGTAGCCTACCCTTCACACCTGAACAACACTATAGTGTGGTCACCGCCACGCGCCGCTTGACGCTGACGCCTTTTGTGCTGGACAACGAGGAGCGTTTCACCGTCCTGCTGTTACGCGAGCGCGAGACGTGGCAGGATGAGCTTATCGCACAGACAGCGCTCGATGAGATGAACGGCCCGCTCACCTTTGCCTTGAACTACTGCCAGACATTGCTGAACCGCCTCAAAGAAGGCTGGGAGCACACCTTCGAACTTCAAGACCTGGCCCGCATTGTGCGCGATAGCGTGAGCCATGCGCTGCACCTATGGGAGATGTTCTCGCGGCTGCGTAGCAGCGCCAGTGCTCCCCTCAATGTGCGTCCGGTGGTGCTGCCCATTGCCTTCCAGATTGCCCTGAGCGAACTAAAAGGGAAAGCCGTTCAGGGGTTACAAGGGTTGCACCTTGACCTGCCGGATGACCTGCCGCCGGTGCGTGCCTCGGAGCAACACCTGCACGCAGTGTTGTGTGCCGTGCTGGAGGCCGCTGCTGCGCGTCTCTCCTATCAAGGCCGCACGACCATATCGGCACGCAGACGGCAAGGCTATGTTCAGATCGACATCACCCCGCTCGCAGCAGGCAATGCACTGTACGGCTATCATTGCGACATGCTGCCGCTGGCCATCGCCGAGCAAGGAATCATCCAACACGGAGGGCGCATCTGGCTAAGCGTGGCACCGGACCGGCCGCCTGTGTGTAGCTTCTCCCTGCCGATATGGTCCGAATCGACAGAGTAAAGTCCCTCTGAAGATGCTTGGTAAAATCTTGCGAAGGAATGCCCGCTATGTTCTTCAGTGAGGACGAATCGTCCAATGACTTTGTGCCCGACTTCGGGGCTGAGCAGGGGGAGGGAGAGCAGAAGCTCCCCACACCTCCCCAGTTTGCACCCAGCTTTGGCGACTCTGAAGCGGAGACCACACATGTCAGCCAGCCCACCCGCCGGCATGAAGCACTGCCGAGTTGGGAAGAGGCGATCTCCGAGCAGGAGCGAGCGATCTCTCCGCAGGAAGGCATTGCTCGTCTGCGCGATGATGCCCTTTTCCTAGGGGATCTGGAAGGTCCCGAACGGCCAGATCGCACACGGCAGGTCCGACGCGGCCTGCGCGTGCCGCTTCCGGTGTGGTTGGGGTTAGCGCTGATAGTCTCCCTGCTGGTCTGCGGTGCGCTAGCAGCCAGAGCCTACCTAAGCGGCAATCTGCCTGCACCTGTTGCCGATCTGTTGACGCCCGGCGAACGCCCAACGCTGCCCATTGAGGCCCTTAGCACTGATTGGCCTACCCCCTCCACGCTCGCGGAGACTGGCAGTCAGACACCGACCGCACTGCCCACGCTATCGAGTGTCACAAGGGAGGCCACGCCCATTACCCCCACAGAGGAAGAGACGTTGTCTGTCACACCCACACCGGCTGACAGGCGGCGCATCCTGCACGATCGCAGCGGTGCAGAAATGATCTACGTGCCGGCCGGGAGCTTCACCATGGGCAGCGACCTACGCGCGGACGAGGCCCCACCGCACATCGTCACGCTGAGTGCTTACTATATCGATCTCTATGAGGTGACGAATGAGCAGTGGGCTAGATGTGTCGCTGCAGGAGCCTGCACGCCACCCCACTCTACCGATTTGCAAGGCCAGCCGTACTACGGCGAGGAAGCTTACGCCAACTATCCGGTGGTGCACGTGAGCTGGCTTGATGCCGATGTCTTCTGTCGCTGGCGGGGAGCACGTCTGCCCACCGAGGCCGAGTGGGAGATGGCCGCCCGCTGGGATGCCGCAGAGGGCCATGTGCGCACCTACCCCTGGGGTGACGAGTGGGACGATCCCGCTAGCCGCTTGAACTACTGCGATGCTTCTTGCCCACTAGCGGGCGCAGATGCCAGCTTCAATGACGGTTGGGCGCTGACCGCGCCGGTGGGCAGCTTTCCGGCCGGCTTCAGCGCGCTGGGCATCGCCGATCTGGCTGGCAACGTGGCAGAATGGGTGGCTGATTGGTACGATCCCGACTACTACGCCATCTCGCCGGAGGTCGACCCGCAAGGGCCGACAGAGGGGACACAACGCGTCGTGCGCGGCGGGGCGTGGGGCGTTAGCTCGCCTGACCTGCTGCGCAGCGCGATGCGCTCACACTACGATCCCGACGCGCACGGACCAGGTGTGGGATTCCGCTGCGCCATTTCCGCCAGCGCCGTCAACCCATGATGCGATGAGCCGTAAACAGGGGGCAGAGAAAACCCTTGCAATGCGCGTGCTGGAAGGGCAGGGCGTACCCTACGAGGTCATTGCCTTTCCAGAGACCATCCATGATGCGCTGGGGGTGGCCGAATATGCCGGCCTGCCAGCCGAACAGGTCTATAAGACGCTGGTCGTGCTGGCGGAGGACCCCGGCTTCAAGCCCATGCTGATCATGGTTGCTGCTAACCGCACACTAGATCTAAAGAAAGTGGCGCAAGCAGTCGGTGCGAAGAAGGTGCGCATGGCCCGCCATGCCGAGGCAGAACGTCTGACCGGTCTGCAGGTGGGAGGCATTTCGGCGTTGGCGCTGCTCAAGCGCGGCTTCGCCATCTATCTAGACGAGGAAGCCATCCTGTTGGATGCCATTGTGGTCAGCGCCGGCAGGCGCGGCCTTAACCTACGCCTCAGTGTGGATGCTCTGATGCGTCTGACGGGTGCGACCCTCATCCCCGCCAGCGCAAGCGAAAGCGACGCGGAACAAAAGCGGAGGTAGGAGATGACTACCGATGTGTTTGACCTGATCAAGACCAAGCGGGCGGTACGTGAGTTCCGCGACGAGCCCCTGCCCGACGACGTGGTGCGTGAGATTCTGAACGCCGGACGGCTCTCCGGCAGCAGTAAGAACACCCAACCGTGGCACTTTATCGCCGTGCGCAACCGCGAAACACTGCAGGTGCTCGCTACGACAGGCCGCTACGCGGGACACCTTGCAGGCGCTGCGCTGGGCGTGGTGATCGTCTCACCCGACCCGCCGCCAGCCCCCCATGCACTGGGTTTTGACCTAGGGCGTGCGGCTCAGAATATGATGCTCGCTGCATGGGGGCGTGGCGTGGGATCGGTAGTGGCAGCGATCTACGAACCGGAACGTGCTGCCGAAATCCTGGGCGTGCCTTCCGGCTATCGGGTGGAGTGGGCTATTTCGTTCGGCTACCCGGCGCAGCCGATGGATCGCCCACCGCGCAAAGGCGGTCGGCGCACCTTCGATGAGGTAGTCCATTGGGAGCGTTGGTAGTCCTTTAGCCCAGCACCTCTCCTACCACGTCCCGATGGCCCACGAGGTACGCTTGGCTTGTCATGGGCCTTTTGCCGGCAGGCTGAATTGTATGGAGCACATACACCCCCGCACCGGTCTGCACGGCTAACCCATCGTCCCATTCCATCAACGTCCCCGGCAGTGCGCTGCTGTGAGCCTCTGGCAGGGGAATGCCGCGCAGCACCTTCAGCAGGTCTCCGCGCAAATAGGCAAACGTCCCCGGCCAGGGGTCATAGGCGCGCACCTGCCGGTCAATGGCGACCGCCGACTGCGACCAGTCAATGTGGCCATCTTCTTTCTTGAGCGTGGGAGCATACGTTACCCCCTCTGATGGTTGGGGGCATGGCGCAAGTGTGCCATCCAGATAGGCATTCAGCGTTTGCGGCAACAACTGTGCACCGAGGGCAGCTAGCTTATCGTGCAAGGTGGCGGCAGTCTCATCGGGCGCGATAGCGATCTCCCGCTGGGCAAGGATGGGGCCTGTGTCCAAACCTTCATCCATGAGCATGATGGTCACACCCGTTTGCTCATCTCCTGCGCGGATGGCGTACTGAATGGGCGCTGCGCCGCGCCAGCGCGGCAATAGCGAAGCGTGCACGTTAATCACACCATGCGGGGCCAGCTCCAGTACGGGCTTGCGCAGAATCTGCCCGTAGGCTACCACCACCAGCACATCGGGCTGCCAGCTGCGCAGATGCTCCACTGCGGCCTCATCGCGCAGTGTGATGGGCTGAAAGACCGGCAGCCCCAGCATCAAAGCCTGCTGTTTCACCGCCGACATGCGCAACTGCTGTCCGCGCCCGGCGGGGCGGTCAGGCTGGGTGACAACCCCCACCACCTCAAAGCGGGGGTCATCTACTAGCGCCCGCAGGCTGGGAACGGCGAATTCCGGTGTACCGAGAAAGACCACACGGGCCACAGCGATCTCCCGCCAAAAGGGCCCTCCTCAAGGTTGACGGCAATAAGGGCCAATGCGTATCATAAACTGCCATGATAGATGCGACAAGAGACCGCTTGCTTCGAGGTGCAGCCTATGAGACGTTACGCACTGATGGGGGCCTCGTCGTTTTTCCTGCTGGTGTTCGTCTATATCACGATCCTGCGTCCCACGCTCAGCCCATTTGTGGCGTTGCCCGAACTGCCCGGAGGGCATGGCACCTCTACTCTGATCTTCCTGCTGGTCAGCTTGTTCCATGCCCTGCACGCACTGGGCTGGCGGCACACGCTGATTTTTTTCACCCTCAGCACGGCCATCTCATGGGCTTTTGAACAGGTGGGAGTAGCCACTGGCGCGATCTATGGGCCGTACCATTACACCGACGTCCTGGGGATCAAACTAGGGCACGTGCCTGTCTTGATCCCCCTCGCCTGGTTCATGATGATCTACCCCAGCTACGTGATTGCCAACCTGATCGCCGATGGTCAGCCAATCGGCACAAGGGGCGGTCTGATGCGCGTGGTGTGGCTTGCGCTGTTAGGGGCGATGATCGTGACGGCTTGGGACTTGGTGATGGACCCCTTTATGTCCGGTGCACAGATGCAGGCCTGGGTGTGGGAGCAGGGCGGTGACTATTTCGGTGTCCCTGTGCAGAACTTTTGGGGTTGGCTGCTGACGACGTTCACCGTATATCTGGCCTATCGGCTATGGGAGCGACGTTCAAAGCCACGCCCTGCCAGCCCGTTGAGCCTTCCCATCGCCGCACTGCCTGTGCTGGCCTACAGCAGCATGCTCATTCCCTACGTCATCTCGGTTGAGGCTGGGCCGCTGCGTGTGATCGCCACCTTTGCGATGGGCCTGCCCGTGATCGCCGCTATCGGAAGGCTGCCGCACTAAGCGAAAATGCCGTACAATTCACTGCAAAGCAATAATCCGAAGGGAGCGGCTTTTGCGGTATGGCCTCTGAGGAAAAGATAGCCCCTGCGATCACCATCCGCGTGCTTACCACACACCATGACCTGCGCGCTTGTGAGGAGATCCAGCGCCTTACCTGGAATATGGTGGAGCGCGACATCGTGCCCATGCACTTGCTGGTAGCCGTGAACCTACACGGTGGGTTGGTACTAGGGGCAGAGACAGAAGAGCGACTGGTGGGATTCTTGTTCGGGTATCCGGGCTGGCTGCCGCCTGATGATCCCCGCCGCGAGGGGCTAGAGGTTCCCTTCTTCCACGCCTCGCAGATGTTAGGCGTGCTGCCTGAGTATCAAGATCGTGGCATTGGATACCTGCTTAAGCTCAAGCAGCGCGAGATGGTGTTGGAACAAGGTTTCCAGCTCATCATGTGGACCTACGATCCGTTGCTCAGCCGCAATGCTCACTTCAACATTGCGCGGCTGGGGGCGATCAGCCGTCGCTACCTGCGCAACCTGTACGACGAACTGCCCGGTCTCAATGCGGGCCTGCCAACCGATCGGCTAGAAGTGGAATGGTGGATCGCCAGCCAGCGTGTACGCAAGCGCTTAGCGGGAGCAGATCGAGGGGTGGCCAATCGACGTGCAGCCGGCGAGTATCCGCTCAATCCCTCGATCCCCCGACCTGATGGCCTACGTGCGCCCGCTGCCTCGTTCCACCCGCCTGATGAGCTACGAGCGCTGGTGGAGATTCCGGGCGACTTTCAGGCGCTAAAGGCCGTCGACATGGGCTTGGCACAGGCCTGGCGTGCCCACATTCGCGAGGTGCTGGAAGCGGCCTTTGCCGCCGGTTACGTGATCACGGGGTTCACCTCGCAAGTCGAGGAGGGAACACGGCGCAGCTACTACATCCTCACACGCGAAGCAGAGTTGAGCGTTACAGGGCGAGGTAGCGAATGAAGATCGAGCGCATAGAGCAGTTTCACATCGCCATGCGGCTCAAGCAGCCTTTCGAAACAAGCTTTGGGCGCGAGGAGCTACTGGAAAAGATCATCGTAGCCGTTTATGCCGAGGGGCTGGTAGGATACGGCGAATCCCCCGTTGAGCCGCTGCCGCTTTACTCCTATGAGACGGTGGAGACATGCTGGCACGTCCAGCGCGATGCACTGATCCCCTTGCTCTTCGGGGCAGAAATCGAACACGCCAGCGATCTGCCCACCCGCTTTACCCCTGTGCGTGGCCACCCGATGGCCAAGGCCGGGCTGGAGGCCGCCGTGTGGGACCTCGAGGCGCAGATGGCCGGCGTGCCACTTGCCAAGCTCATCGGTGGCGTGCGCACCCGTGTGGAAGTGGGGGTGAGCATCGGCATTCAGGGTTCGGTGGAGGAGTTGCTGGAACGCATCGCCGAGTACCGCGCACAGGGCTATCGACGCATCAAGGTCAAGATCAAGCCGGGCTGGGATGCCGATGTGTTAGCAGCGGTCCGTACGCATTATCCTGATATCCCGCTCATGGCCGATGCGAACTCGGCCTACACTCTGGACGACCTTCCGTTGCTCCGATCGCTGGACGCATTTGACCTACTCATGATCGAGCAGCCGTTGGCCTACGACGATCTGTTGGATCACGCCACCCTCCAGCGCGACCTATTGACGCCCATCTGCCTTGACGAGAGCATTACCTCGCCGCGACGGGCGCGAGAGGCGTTGGCGCTTCATGCGTGCGGCATCATCAACATCAAGCCGCCGCGAGTAGGGGGCATCACAGCAGCACAGGCTATCCACGACCTGTGCAACCAGCGCGATGTGCCCGTATGGTGCGGCGGTCTGCTGGAGACGGGTATCGGGCGGGCGGCCAATCTAGCAGTGGCGGCGCTGCCCAACTTCGTGCTGCCGGGTGACATTTCCGCCTCCGACCGCTATTGGGAGCAGGACATCGTGGAGCCGCCCTTCGTGCTTAACGCCGACGGCACCATGAACGTACCACAAGGGGTGGGCCTCGGCGTGACTGTCGTGCGCGAGCGGCTAGAGGCGGCTACGTTGCGGCGGGCATCCTATCCCCAAGATTGAGAAGGCAGAAACCCGTTGCCAACACTTCGCGACAAATGACCTGCCTTCCGATGAGGTAAATCACCGGCCCTTTGCCCCTGAGGAATGCTAAAATCTCGCCCTGTGCTGGCTCTCCAGCGCCTCAGATACCAGTCGCAGAGGTTTCGTCTATGCCGCTGACGCTTTTGAACTGGCTGTTGGCCTTCTCGCCTGTGTTCACCATCTTGGTCCTGATGTTGGCCTTACGCTGGGGAGGCAGTAAGGCGGGCGCAGCAGGCTGGTTTGTCGCGGCGATCGTTGCCGTGTTACGCTTTGGGGCTACGCCGCGCCTGATCGCCTATGCGCAGGTGAAGAGCATCCTGCTGACGCTGGATGTGCTGTACATCATTTGGATGGCGCTGCTGCTCTTCCATGTCGCCGATGAGGCGGGCGCAGTGCGCGTTATCGGCGATCGCCTGCCCGGCCTCACCGCCGACCGTATGATGCAGGCCCTCTTGTTAAGCTGGGTATTCGTCTCCTTCCTGCAGGGGATGGGCGGTTTTGGCGTGCCAGTGGCGGTCGTTGCTCCTCTACTGGTCGGGTTGGGATTCGGGCCGGTGCAGGCGGTGGTGATGGCTTCCGTGGGGCACGGTTGGGCGGTCACGTTCGGGTCGCTGGCTACTTCCTTTGTGGCCCTCATGGCGGCCACCGGTCTGCCCGGCGAAGCCCTTGCACCTCCGACGGCGCTGCTTTTGGGGGTGGCATCCTTCTTCAGCGGCGCAATTGTCGCCTATGCAGGTACGGGTTGGCGTGGGCTGCTGCGTGGCCTGCCGGCCATCCTGATTTTGGCTGTTGCGATGGGTGCAGTGCAGTACTTCCTCGCCAGCAGCGGCCTGTGGACCCTTGGCGCAACTGGCGCCTCGTTGGTGGGGTTGCTGATAGCAGTGGGGCTGACGCGCTTGCCTATTTACCGCAACGCTCACACCGATGAGCACGTCAACGGCATGGACAACCCTGCCGCCCTAGCGGCAGAGAAAGCCCCCTATGATGGTCGACGGCGCTCGCTGCGCATCGCACTGGCAGCCTACGCTGTGCTGATCGTGCTGGCCTTCTCTATCAACCTTGTTCCGGCACTGGATGACCTCTTCAACCGTGTCGAGTTGACGCTCCACTTTCCGCAACTCGAGACGGCCTTCGGCTGGATGACGCCTGCTGAGGTCGGGCGCAAGATCAGCCTGTTTGGGCATCCCGGGGCTATTCTGCTTTATACCTCGCTTATCTCCTACGGCATCTATGCATGGGCTGGCTACTATCGGCCCGGAGCACTGCGCCGCATCGCAGCAAATGTAACCAAAGGCGCTGTGACCTCTAGCTTAGGCATCGCCGCGATGGTAGGCATGGCGGTCATCATGTCCCATGCAGGGATGACCAACCTGCTGGCACGCGGCTTGAGCGAAAGTGTGGGGCAGGTCGCCTACCCATTGGTTGCGCCTTTCATCGGGGCGTTGGGGGCGTTCATGACCGGCAGCAATACCAACTCCAACGTGGTCTTCGGGGCGTTGCAACTACAAACGGCGCAACTGCTCGGCCTGAATGCCACGCTGATCGTCGCTGCGCAGACGGCAGGCGGAGCATTAGGGAGTGTGCTGGCTCCGGCCAAAGTGATCGTCGGTTGCACCACCGTCGGGCTGGCCGGTCAGGAAGGTCGCGTGATCGGCAAGATGCTGCTCTACGGGTTGATTCCGGTGGCAGTGGTCGCAGCACTGGTATGGGTGCTGGCAGCGCTACATTGGTAGAGGGGTAACTGGATATGCAACAGACAGGGCAAGCGGGGCAGGCTCCAAAACGCTGGGGGAGGCAGCATGTACAAGCGGCGGCGTTGATCGTGGTGTTAGGGGGCTCGTTCGCCCTGTACGCTGCGCTGGAAGCGGGCCGCGAGGTGCTAGCGGCGGTGTGCTTCGCTGCCATCGCGCTGGCGATGGTCATCACGATGGCCTTCTCATAACGGCGAGCGTCCTCTGCAGCGCCTCTGCTGCGCTTCGGCTATATGCGGCCTAACGTAACGAGGGGCTGTCTGCCACATTGTGGACAAACAACCCCTCGTTGGCACACCCACCCAACAATACGCCCCATCTGCTTGTGGATGCCCTTATTACCAGTAGCTTAGTTCCCAATACGCCATCTTCTTGGCAGTCGACGGCTTTGCAGCAACGCTGCATGTCGCCGCCAAGATAGTAAGATTATATAGGTAATATATATCATATTCAAGGCGCGGCTTCGACAGGAGCAGGAGTTTGTGGTACACTTCACGCTGTCACGCATTGACAGCAGTGCGCAGATGCGTGAATTTTTGTGCCCCGCCGGGCACGGGCCGAAACACCTCAAGAGGGCATGACCTTGAACGACAATGCAGCGAATACCCATACGACGCCTCCCTATGTAGGCTCCATTGCGCCCCACGGAGGCTTGCTTATCAACCGCCTGCTGCGCGGCGAAATGGCTGCTGCCACTTATGAAATGGCACAACGCCTCAAACCGATCGTCCTCTCGCCGATGAACGTCTCCGATCTGGAGCTTATCGCCGTCGGCGCGTACAGCCCTTTGACCGGCTTCATGGGGCAGGCCGATTACTACAGCGTTGTCCACGAGATGCACCTCGCCAACGGCCTCCCCTGGACGATCCCCATCACACTGGCAGTCGATAGCGACACCGCCGAGGGGATCGTAGAAGGGCAGTCGGTGGCACTGGCAGAGCCAAACCCCAACGGTGGCTTGCACCTTATGGCCGTGATGGAGGTCAGCGAGAAGTACACTTACGATAAAGTTGTAGAGGCCGAGAAAGTCTACCGCACCACCGAGGACGCTCACCCCGGCGTGGCTCGCCTCTACGCCCAGGGGGACGTCCTGCTGGCAGGCGACATCTGGGTTTTCGATCTACCGCTGGCTGCCAAGGTGGAGTTTCCAGAGTTGCGCCACACGCCGGCTCAGACACGCCGCATGTTTGCTCAGAACGGCTGGCAGACCATCGTCGGCTTTCAAACTCGCAACCCCGTTCACCGCGCCCATGAGTACATCCAGAAGGTGGCGTTGGAGATCGTGGATGGTCTTTTCTTGCACCCCTTGGTCGGTGAGACCAAAGCGGATGACATCCCCGCGGATGTGCGCATCGCCAGTTATCAGGCCATCCTGCGCGACTATTATCCACCTGACCGTGTCCTATTGGGCGTTTTTCCGGCGGCAATGCGCTACGCCGGCCCGCGTGAGGCGATCTTCCATGCTATCGTCCGCAAGAACTACGGCTGCACGCATTTCATTGTGGGGCGCGACCACGCCGGCGTAGGCAAGTACTACGGCACATACGATGCGCAGCTCATCTTCAACGAGTTTGACAAGGACCTCATCGGCATCACCCCGCTGATGTTTGAGCACGCCTTCTACTGCCGCAAGTGTGAGGCGATCGTCACGGCCAAGACCTGCCCGCATGACCGTTCGGAGTGGGTATCGCTCTCCGGCACGCAGGTGCGCGAGATGCTGGCCCGCGGCGAGATGCTGCCGCGCGAGTTCACCCGCCCAGAGGTGAGCCGTGTGCTAATTGAGGGCATGAAGCGTAAGCAAGGCGAGGATCGGTAAGCGTAAAACAGGACTGGCTGCCTCTTTGGATGCGGCCAGATAGAAGAGAGAAAACAGCGTGTTTGGTTTTTTACGTCACAAGCCGCGCGCGCGCAAAGTGATGGTCATCGGACTGGATTGCGCCGCGCCTGAACTCGTCTTTGGTCAATTCAAGGACGATCTGCCCACCTTACGCCGTCTCTACGAGGGCGGCGTCTATGGGGAATTGGAATCGTGCATTCCGGCTATCACCGTTCCGGCATGGTCGGTGATGATGTCCAGCAAAGATCCGGGCACACTGGGAATCTATGGCTTCCGCAACCGCCGCGACTACACCTACGACAACATGTTCATCGCTACCGGCGAATACGTCAAAGAGCCGCGGGTATGGAACATTCTCAGCGATGCGGGTAAGCGTGTGGTGCTGGTAGGTGTGCCGCAGACCTTCCCCACGCAGCCTATCAACGGCGTCATGCTCTCCTGTTTCCTGACGCCCACATTGGAGAACGGCTTTACATGGCCGCAGAGTCTCGCCGACAAGGTGCTGGAGCTTGCCCCCCGCTATCAGGTGGATGTCAAGAATTTCCGCACGCCCGACAAGGACTGGCTGCTCCAGCAAATCTGGGATATGACCGAGATGCGCTTTGAGGTGCTCAACTACCTGCAGGAGAGCGAACCCTGGGACTTCTTTATGTGGGTAGAGATAGGCATTGACCGTATGCATCACGGCATGTGGTCCTTCATGGATCCTCGTCACCGCCGCTACGAGCCGGGCAATAAATACGAGAACGCCATTCGTGAGTACTACAAACTGATTGACGCACAGCTCGCCCGTATGCTCTCCCGCATTGACGACAACACGGTAGTGCTCGTCGTCTCCGATCACGGCGGCAAGAAGATGGATGGCGGCATTTGCATCAACGAATGGCTGTGGCGTAACGGCTACCTCGCCCTGCAAGAGGCTCCACCCGAAGACCAGTTTGACGCAGAAGGTCGGCGTATCCTGACGCCGTTCACCAAAGTAGAGGTTGACTGGGAGAAGACCATCGCCTGGGGGGCAGGGGGTTATTACGGGCGCGTCTTCCTCAACGTCGAGGGCCGCGAGCCGCACGGGGTCGTCAAGCGTGAAGACTATGAGCGCGTGCGCGATGAGCTGGCCGAACGTCTCAAGGCCATCCCCGGCCCTAACGGAGAGGACATCGGGACGCAGGTCTTCAAGCCCCAGGAAATCTATCAGCGCGTGCGTGGCGTGGCTCCCGATCTCATCATCTACTGGGGCAACTTAGATTGGCGTTCGGTGGGCAGTTTTGGGCATGGTGGTATCTACACCTTCGAGAACGACACCGGCCCGGATGATGCCAATCACGCTACCAACGGCCTGTTTATCCTCTACGATCCCCGCCAACCGCAGAGCGGGCGCGAGATCAAGGGCCGCCAGTTGATGGATGTTGCGCCCACCCTGCTGGACCTGATGGGCATCAGAGTGCCGCCCGACATGCAGGGCCGTCATCTGCTAGGCGAATAATCCCGCTGGGAGAACCCAAGCCGCAACATGAGCAAACTGCGCCTGCGCTCCAAGCATCTGCTATGGGTCATGTTGATTGCTGCGCTGCTGGTGCGTATGGCTGTAATCCTGATCGCCTTCCAGAGCGCCGAGACGTTCTCTGGCGATGGCCCTTTCTACCTTAGCGCCGCCCGCTACCTCGACCGCCTCTGGTTCCCCGCCGATACGCAGCAGGCCATTACATCCATCGGGCCACTTTATCCTCTGTTCCTTTCCCCCTTGGTGCACCTGATCCCCAAGAGCGCGGAGGTAGCACAGCTGGTAAGCGTGCGGTTGGCGCAGGCGGGGGTGGATACGCTCACAGTGCTGCTCGTCTATGTGCTTGCCCGACACCTGTTCGGTGAGCGAGCAGGGCGGATTGCGCTCGTTGCGCAGGCCTTTGACCCACGCTATCTGTTCACCAACGGCGCTATAGCGACGGAAACATTGTTCATCGCTCTGTTTATCGGCTCCTTGCTAGCCTACCTATGGGCCGATGAGGCAAAGCAAATGGGGCGTTATGCGTTAAGCGGCGTTTTGTTGGGCCTCGCCGTGCTGACCCGCCCTATCCCCTTGTTGTTTCCTCTCGTCCTGCTGGCTCACACCTTGATCAAGCCACAAGGTCGGCGGCAGGCCCTGCGCGGCTGGGCAGCGCTGATGGTAGCGATGGCAGTGGTTGTCACACCTTGGATGGTGCGCACAGCGCTCCTCTCCGGCAAACTGATCCCCGTCAGCGACACGGCTTTCGTGCATTTCTGGCGGGCCAGTCGCGAAGACGGTGATGTGATCACCTCCGACATTGCTATCAAAGAGGCGGCAGAGGAAGATAACCTCGACCGTTCCGCTAAGGCTGAAGGCCTCGTCGATCCCTACGTCGCCGCCGGACTACGCAACGTCCTTGAGAAGCCGCTCCCCTGGTTGGAGCGCACTGTTGAGAGGACGGTCGCCTCTTACCTTCAGCCCTATGGCACGGTAATCTTAACGCCGCGTGGAGCAGGCGTGCGTCAGAAGGTACAGGCATTCCTAGCAGGAGAGGCATCGCTGGGTGAGGTGCTGGCGGTGCCCGGCCTGTGGCGACGGCTGCTCATGTACATCTGGCATTATTGGGGACTGATCGGCGGGGCAGCGGGGTTGGCGCTGATCCTCCGCCAACGTTGGCGCGAACTGCTCCCTCTGTGGGGCTGGGTGGTCTATCTCACCGGCGTGACGGCCCCGCTGCTCATCGAGCCGCGTTATGTCTTTCCGGCAATGTTCGCGTTGACCATTTTGGCAGCACACGCTACCTCATGGGCGTGGGACGCGCTGCGTGTGCGCAGGCGAGGGACACAATAAGCAGCATCACCACATCCATCAGGTCGGTGGACGCCTCCCCAGCCAAGCGCCCAGCAAAGACCACCCCAGGGAGATGGCATACGCCACGCCATCCAGCACTGCACGGAGGATCGCCGCCGGCGTCTGGAAGATGAGGTCGAGCGTCAGTCGCGCCAATACCAACACTACGAAGCTCGCCAGTGCTGCAGAGAGGATGTTAATCAACATCAACCTGCCATCATCAGCCTGTCGACGGGCCAGCGTCAGCCCAGCGAGAAACGCCAGCAGTGCGATCAAGCCGCGCAAGGACCACTGATAAAGGGGACCAGCGATCAGGTTGCGGACTGCGCTGACAATCTCCGCGCTTGTGATCTCCGGCCGGGCAAGGCCAAGGTAGGCTGCATA
>DAOTYL010000275.1:0-3145 GCA_034434955.1 Anaerolineae bacterium
GCAACGCCCTTGAGAACGCCCGCCTGTATGGCGCCCTGATGCAACGCGCAGCCCAATTGGAAGCCGCCTACAACGACCTTCAGGAAGCCGATCGTCTCAAGGAGGAGTGGATTCAGAACATCTCGCACGAGCTGCGCACGCCGCTTACCTCTATCATCGGCTATGCAGACCTGCTCCTTTCAGGAGACCTCGGCCCGCTGACGGCAGAACAGGAGAAGGGGCTGCGCACCGTTCGGGAGCAGAGCGATCAGCTCGAGCAGATAGTGGAAGACCTCCTCACCATCCAGCGGATAGAGCGTGAGCCGCTACGTTGCACGCTTGTGCCCTTGAACGACGTGGTCGAGGCGGCTATCAAGGACTCTTTGCCGCGAGCCGCGCAGGCTAACATCGAGATCACCACCGATTTTAAGTCCCCATCGCCGCAAGCATGGGTGGATGCCGACCTGATGAAGCAGGTCTTCCTGCACCTGTTGGACAACGCTATCAAGTTCTCGCCACACGGAGGGCGGGTGACGGTACGCATCGAAGACACGAGCTTCGGGATCAGAGCCGAAGTGATCGACCAAGGGATCGGCATCCCCCCTGATGAGCACAACAAGATTTGGCGCCGCTTTTACCAGATTGACGGCAGTATGACGCGCCCTTATAGAGGCACAGGTTTGGGGCTAGCCATCGTTAAAGAGGTGGTGGAGAGACACAACGGCCATGTGGCCGTGATCAGCGCTCCGGGAGAAGGCAGCCGATTCCTGATCGTGCTCCCCAAGCCGGCAGCCGAACCCCCTCAAAGTTAAATATGGGAAGAAAGGACCAGCCGTGTCACTTGCTCAACTTCATACACTGGCGGGCAATGCCTTCCTGTACTTTACCGCCATTATCGCCATCTGGGCGCTGATTCACTACGTGCAGCGCAGGGAACTCGGCAGCGATTTCTGGGGAGCAGTGGTCATCGGCGAAGGCCTAATCGCCGCGCAGGCTTTGCTGGGCCTGATCATGCTTGTCCAAGGCGCCCAACCCGCCCGTTGGGTGCATATTCTATACGGTGTGGTGTCGCTGATCACATGGCCCTCGGTCTTTGCTATCACACGCGGCGGTACGGGGCGGCGCGAAGCGCTCTACTGGATGCTGGCCAGCGTGTTCCTCTTCGGCATCACGCTGCGAGCCATCTCCACCGCTCACTGACCATTGACGAAATAGAACAGGTGTGCTACTATGGAGATGCTGGCCTGCCGAGGAAAACAAAAGGCCTCGTTCCGCTTGACAAATCCAATTCCTTTAGGATACACTGGCATTATCTTCATGGAAGGAGGCAGGCCGGTCATGGTTCGCAGCATCGTTCTGGTGGCTCTTTGCCAGCCTCCGCAGGCTAGTGGAGCCTGCTGCGAGGGGTGTAGTGTGCCTGCCGACTGACCGATTCTTCGCGAGGCATCAGCCGTGGGCCGCTACACCAGCGCCCACGGTTTTTATTTGGGCCACCTTGCCCGACCTGCGAGCCGTGGGTGTTTGGGGACTGCAACGCCTGCGGCTTTCGCTTTATGAGGGGGTAGCCGCCGCAGGAAAGTCAGCAGAGAAGACGTTCGCCAAAGGAGTTACAAGGGAGATCCACATGGCCGCTTTACGCATCAGGCGAGCCACTACGAGAGAGTATATGGATGCGACACAACAAGTATCCTCACAAAGCAGCGAGAGGCATATGAGCGAGACACCTGCAATCCGAACGGAAGATGTGCGGCGCATCTATAAGCTGCGCGGCTCTAGGCGCAAGGACGACCCGAAGGAGATCGTCGCTCTGGACGGCGTCACGTTGGAAGTGCCGCGCGGTGAGCTATTTGGGCTGCTCGGCCCTAACGGTGCAGGCAAGACCACGCTCATCAAGATTCTCGCCACCCTGCTGATGCCCACCAGCGGCAAGGCATGGGTCGCCGGCTTTGATGTGGTGACCCAGACGGAGGAAATTCGGCGCCTGATCAGCATGGTGAGCGGTGGCGAGACCAGTGGCTATGGCCTGCTGACCGTTGAGGAAAACTTGTGGATGTTTGCGCGCTTCTACGGGCTAGACAACAAGACCGCCCGCGAGCGCATCAACATGTTGCTGGAGGTTGTGGGGCTGACCGACCGTCGGCACACCAAAATCTCCGATCTCTCGACCGGCCTGCGCCAGAAGATGAACTTCGTCCGCGGCTTCCTGTGCGACCCGGACATCGTTTTTCTGGATGAGCCGACGCTGGGGCTGGATGTGCAGGCCGCCCGCGAGGTGCGCAACTATATCAAGCAGTGGATGCGCGATCATCCCGACCGTACCATCTTGCTCACCACGCACTATATGGCCGAAGCCGATGAGCTATGCGACCGTCTGGCCATCATCGACCGAGGTAAACTGCTGGCCGTAGACACGCCGGAGAACCTCAAGCATCGCCTGCAACGTGAGGCAATCTACCACCTGAAGGTTGAACCGCTGGGGCCGCGCCCCAGCCGTGAGGGCATGCTTGAGGCAGTGTCGGGCGTGCGTCAGGTGACCATTGCGGAACGCAACGGCTACACCGACCTGCAGCTGATCCTCGAAGGCGATGAAGTGCTCTCAGAGGTGCTGGCGCACCTGACGCGGCGCGGCTCCAGCCTCATCGCTCTGGAGAAGCGTGAGCCGACGCTTGAAGATGTGTTCATCAACCTTGTGGGGCGTGGGTTGGATGTAGACACCTCCCAGCACATCGGAGGCGAGAATGAGTAGTACAGGGCGGGTTGAGAAAGCGCGTGGCTTCCGGCTGTTTTGGTACACCGTCTGGGCGCGCGCCTATCCGCGCATCAAGGGAGCCACGCGCGAAAGGAGCTGGTTGTTCTTTGAGACCGTGCTGCCCCTGCTGGCCGTTTCGGCCTATGTCTTCGTCTACCGTGCCATCGGCGCACCGCCGGACTATGTCGGCTTTGCGGTGATGGGTGGCGCCATGACCGCTTTCTGGCTCAACGTGCTGTGGAGTATGGCCAGCCAGCTCTACTGGGACAAGGACATGGGCAACCTGGAGCTGTATGTGGTCAGCCCAGGGCCAATGATGGCCATCCTGCTGGGGATGGCCGTCGGCGGTCTGTTCATGGCAGGGGTGCGGGCAGCGGCGATCCTCATCATCGGCTCGCTGATCTTCGGTGTGACTTA
>DAOTYL010000276.1:0-12645 GCA_034434955.1 Anaerolineae bacterium
GTCATCGCTTATCACGCCAGCGAGCGCCTGGCACGGGCGATTGAGCAGTTTGCTGATGTGATCTGCGGAGAAACGCTGGCGGTGGAACTGAAAGCCACTCCATCGCCGAGCGGAGATAAAACCGCTGACTACACTTTCGACGGCGAGACGCTCCGTGTAGGGGTAAAGCGGGTCTATCTAGGAAAGCCTTGATCGCAGTGTATCAAGGGGGCAGGCTGATGGCGAGCGGCCTGCCCCCTTCTCTTCTGCTGGCAACCCCCTGCTTGAGGTGATACAATCCCTCCTGCCGCTGCCGGCACCCCACATGGCAAGCACTGCTTTGGCGGACATCATGCTGCGAGCCGTCATCTTTGATATGGACGACACGCTCCTGGATTGGAGCGCCCATACTGTTGACTGGCATGAGCTGCGCCGGATGCATCTGCAACCCATCTACGAGCACCTTCGGGCAGCAGGCTATAGGCTTCCTGATTTGAACGAAGTGGCGGCGTTATATCACGAGCACAACAACCGCGCATGGGCAAGCGCAGCTCCGCCAGAGTGGATCGCCCCGCGACAGATCAATGTGTTGCGCAGCGCCCTGAGTGCACTAGAGCTTGACCCCGATGCTCTGGATCTCGATCATCTCCAACATCTCTTCGGCTGGGGCCTTATCCCCGGTGTGCAAGCTTTCCCTGATGCTGAGGAGGTGCTGAAAACCGTGCGGGCAGCCGGACTGCGCACTGGTCTGGTGACCAACGCTTCTTCTCCCATGTGGATGCGCGACCGCGAGCTTGAGGCGCTAGGCTTACTCCCGTTGCTGGATGCGCGGGTGACGGCAGGAGATGTTGGGCACTTGAAGCCTCATCCTCGCCCTTTTCAGGCCGTGCTGGAACAGTTGAGCATTTCTGCGGATGAGGCTGTATTCGTGGGCGACCGCCTACAGGAAGATATCTTTGGCGCACAGGCGGCGGGAATACGCGCCGTCTGGATTCGGCGCGACCCCCACGCCTCACCGGATACGCTCAAGCCTCATGCTATCGTAGACTGCCTATTTGACTTGCTGAGCATCCTTGACATTTGGTACCCGGGTTGGCGGTGAGGCAATGACGCTACGGGCAGTTTTCTTTGATTTGGGCGGCACGCTGTTGCACTACCACGATCCCCTGCAGGACGATCCCCAACGGGCTTTCCGCCGCGTCACCCTTGAGGGGATACGGCGGTTGATAGCGTGTTTGCAGGCGGATGGCGCCTTGCCGCTCTCCCCCGATGAGATCGCCGCGCTGATCGATCGGCACATTGGACAGGCCTATATGACCAGCCTACAGGAGCTGCGCGGCGGCTCCATTGAGACCCCCATCCGTGCAGCGCTGCGCGAAGCCGGTGTTGCGCTCTCCGATGAGCGGTGGGCCGATCTACGTCGCCATTTCTACAGTGTCATAGATACCATCGTCACGCCACGCATGGGGCTACATGAAACGCTTGATGCGCTCAAAGCACGTGGTTACCGAATGGCTATCATCTCAAACTCTTACTGGGCTGCCGACCTACATGATCGCCACCTTCTTGAGCATGATCTGCTGCATTACTTCCCCCTGCGCCTCTACTCCTGCGATACTCCCTATATGAAGCCCCACCCTGCCATCTTCAGGCAGGCGCTGGAGGCATTGGGCCTTGAACCGCGGGAGGCAGCCTACGTAGGCGACCGGCCCGATGTGGACATAGCAGGCGCACAGAGTGTTGGGATGTACGGTGTGCTGATCGAGTCGCCTTACCGTGCCGAAGGGCTGGGTGATGTAGTACCCGATGCCATCATCAGCGAGCTTCCTGAGCTGCCCGATGCCCTAGCCATGTTGGATGTACCCACGCCATGAACAGTCCAACGCCGGTGACTTATCTATTTTACGGGCAGGATGAGCCAACCCTGCGCGAGCGCCTCGCCGCTTTTTGTGCCGAGATCGGCGACCCCGCCACCGCTGATCTGAACACTATTCGTTTTGACGGTGAGACGGTGCAACTTGCCGAGATCGCCTCGGCAGCGGGAACACTGCCCTTTCTGGCCGAACGGCGCCTTGTTCTGGTGGAAAACCTGACCGATTCGGCCAACGGCCGCGCTTTATTAGACGGCTTGCCCGATCTGTTGGCCAGCCTGCCAGACTGGTCTCGCCTGATCTTCGTAGAGACCGGTCTACAGGACGAAAGCCCTACCGATGCCCCTGCTGAGCGTAAGCGCAAGGCTTCTCGGCGACAGGCGCTCCGGCAGTTATCCAACATTGTGGAAAACGACCCGCGCGGCAAAGTCATGGCCTTTGAACCGCCGCGTGACGCCGTGCGCTGGGTCATGGAGCGTGCGGCCCGCCACAACGCGGCTATCGAGCCGCGGGCTGCTCAACAGCTCCTTGATCGTATTGGTGACGACCTGACGTTGGTCGACACCGAGTTGGCCAAACTTGCTGCCGCCACTGCCGGAGAGCGCCCCATCACTGTGAGCGATGTGGCCCTCTTGACACCCTACTCGCCGGAGGCCAATGTCTTTCACATGATCGATGCGCTGGGGCAGCGTCAGGGCGAGGTTGCGCTGCGTCTGTTCCGCCAACTTCTGGATGCGGGGGATGAGCCACTGCGCATTTTCAGCCTCATTGTGCGCCATTTTCGCTATCTCTTGATCGTCAAAGAACAGCTAGACGGCGGGCAGTCGGTGGGGCATATTGTGCAATTGTTGGCACCGAAGGTCAGAGAGTTTGCGGTCAAGAAGATGGCCGAACAGAGCCGCCACTACTCTCTGGCCCTGCTAGAGCGTATCTATCGCCACCTGTTAGAGGTGGACCTCGCCATCAAAACGGGCAAGGTCGCGCCTGACGTTGCATTGGAGATACTCATTGTGCGGTTGGCCGGGCGCGGCTGAAAGAGGTGTTATCCCTGTGAATGCTATCTTTCGACGTCTGAAGCGCCGCTTATTCCCACCCCCTGCGCCGGAGCGGGTGCTCATCCTGCTTACCAACCCGCGCTCCGGCAGCACCTGGCTGTTTGACGCCTTGCGCTGCCATCCGGCTATTGAAATGCATCCTACTGCCGTGATCTTCGAACGACTCCACTTAAGCGGTCGCCGCTATCCGCGCGACCTATGCGATGGGCCGAACGCAGGCCTGCGGATTGAAGTGGCGCCGGAGCAGTGGGCTATGGTGCCTTGTTTTTCCATTGCAGGGGCAGAGCAGCACGTTTCTCCGGAGGTGTTGCGCCAACCCTATGCTATTGAGAAAGCACATCCGCACTTCTTCGATCACTACGTGCGGGGCTTTGTGCACGATCTGAAGCAGCTAGGACGTGGGTCGACGGTGAAAGTGATCTATCAGGTGCGCGATCCTGCCAGTTCGCTCATTTCTTTCCTACGCTATAAGGAGCGCAATCCCCATTGGAACGCACGCATCAGCCCGCATGAGGCTTTTGAGCACATGGCGCACATCTTTGAGTCTATGGCTGATGCGGCAGCGGCTTACACAGGTCTGGTGATTGATTATGGCGACCTTATGGCTCACTTCCATGAGACTGTGGCGAGTGTGTTTGACTTCCTATGGCCTGATGCGGAGCGCAATGGGCGCGACCCCGCCTTTGTTAGCCTCATTGCAGCGGAGACCGCTTGGGAAAAGCGCAAGGCTGCAGGGACGCCCTTCCTGGGTGGGGAGGCGGGGCCGGTGGCAGGTCGGGGCGGCGAGTACGAGCAGCTTTTTGCTGCACACGAACGAGAGGTAGAACGCTGTTACGCCGCATATCGCACCTTGCTGGCCATGCGCACGAATGAGGAACGGAGCAGCATCCCATGACCATCCTTCAGGCAGGAATGGCCAAAAGCGGCAATTTCTGGCTGTATCGTATCCTGCAGAACATCATCCATTATGCAGGTCTGCCCCAGCGCAGCTTCATCCAACAGCAGCCCATCTATGCTATCGCTCAAACGTGGCGGCTCAGCACAGAGGAGCAGGCCGGTGTGGACGTGATGGACATCGAGGCGCATGGCTGTTTCTACCGCATCAGCTCCATCTTCCGTATGCCCATTGAGGACTTGGACGAGTACATCGCGCAGTGTAGCCATGTGTGGACACACTCCGAGTTCTGCGCGCTTAGCAATGTCGTCCTGCCCAAGTTTGATAAGGTGGTCTACATCATCCGCGACCCGCGTGACGTGGCGCTCTCCATGTCACGCTTCGTTTTTACCGATTACATGCGAAGGTACAACCCGCACGGCGAGACCGACCCCGATGCTTTCCTTGACAGGACGCTCAGCCTGCGCATGAAGAACTGGGCTGAGCATGTTGGCGGCTACCTAAAAGCCCGCCAGCGTTTGAACATCCATGTTGTCTTCTATGAGCGTCTGTTGCACGACTTCAATGCGGAGCTCGGGCGCCTGCTAGCCTATCTGGGTGTTACGTTGAGCGAAGAAGACATCGCCCGTATACGGCAAGATGTGGATTTCGCTGCCATGCACAGCGCCAATCCGCAACATGTACCCAAGGGCAAGGCCGGCCAGTGGCGACAAGCGCTCTCCAAGCGTCAGCAGCGGCGTGCCAGGCGTGTCGCTGGGCCGATGCTCAAGTTGCTGGGGTATCCTCTAACGGCAGCAGACGTGGAGAGGCTACCCAGCCTGCCTGCTCGGCTGACCACCGACCAGATCGATCGCGCCGTGCGGTATGCTCGTCTAACGTGGGCGGTTGAGGAGGCCCCGCGGCGGATTTTTCGCTATCTGCGCGGTAAGTGAGCAGAAAGGGATGCAGCAGTGCTGATTATCGTCAACGGGCCGTTTAAGAGCGGCTCAACGTGGCTGTTTAACATCGTATCCTGCATGGTCGATCACACCCCCCTGCCGGCGGGCTACCAGAACCCTCGCTGGAACAACCCCTCCATTCATCCCCGCAAGCTGGCCGATTTTGTGGCCCGAGTGGACTACCAGCGCACGAACTATGTCTCGAAGAACCATCTGTGCACAGTGCGGGAGAGGGACTTCATCCTTGCGCAGGAGGGAGTGCGCGTGTTGAGCATCACCCGCGACTTGCGCGATGTGGTGACCTCTGCCTACTATCACTATCGCCGCAAAGAAGGCTACGCGGCCAGCTTTGAGACATTCTATTGGCAGCGTGGGCGTGGGATCGCCAACTTTGTGCGTTGGTACAACCGGCTTTGGGGCGTACCGTCGCCGCGGCTGTATGTGGCTTCCTATGAACGCTTGCTGGCCGACTTCGCGGGCGAGGTGCGGCAGATTGGGAAGTTCCTGGGGTTGGCTCTGGATGATGAGGAGATCGAGCGCGTCCGCGGCGAGACCACCCTTGAGGCGCTGCGCGAGAAATACGGTCAGAGCGAGGATGACGAAAAGCCGACTTTCTTCCGTAAGGGTGTTGCCGGCGACTGGATGAGCCACTTTGACGAAAAAATGCTGCGTGACATTGAAAAGATCGAGCGCAGCGGGATGAGTCTGCTGGATCGGGTAGTGTTCAAGTTGGGGCAGCTACGGGGTGCCTTCAGCGGTGAGGTCACTGAATCTTGAGCAAAATGCTGGCCTCGTTTTGCAGCCAGAAACCCTCCAGATCGTAATAGCGGCGCACTTCCGGGGCAAAGGCGTGAACGACCACATCACCGTAGTCAACTAACACCCAGCCGCTCTCTGCCTCGCCCTCCACCGCACGCGCGTTGATGCCGTAGTTCTTCTTGACCTCTTCGGTAATACCCTCGATGATTGCCTTGAGCTGGCGTGTGCTGGCTCCGCTACACACCACAAAATAATCGGCGATGATGGTTCTGCCGCGCAGATCAAGCAGCACAATATCATCGCCCTTTTTATCAACGATCGTATCCACGATAAAGCGGGCCAGTTCGATAATCCCTACCTCGATTCTCTGTGCCATCTTCCCTCGTCGGAGCGTTTGGTGCATTGTAGCACAGCGCCAAGCACACTACCAGCGCACAATCACGAGTTTGCCCTCTCTAAGCGCTGACGGATGCCTTCCCAGTGTGTGCCTTGCCAATAGATACGCCCACAACAGGGGCATGTGGTGAACTCGCGGGCAGTGCGCCAGACATAAGGCGGCACACGGTCGCGGGTGGCTTCATGGGAGATCGGTTCGAGCGGCACGTTGCAGGCCATGCAGCGCGGGGTCGCGGGTTGGGAGGGCAACCCTACTGCAGCGATCGCTTCTTCGATCTGCTCGTCGATCTGCTGGCTCTCGATCAGCACCGCCTGAACGCCGCGCCGCGCGGCCAACCCTCGGTCGCGGGTGAGGATGAGGCGCGATTCGGCGCGTGCCAGCCGCACCAACTCCAAGTCGTCGGTATCGGCGAGATAGGCAGCATCATAGCCTAACATGCGCAACCAACGGGCTAAACGGCCCAGCATAGCATCCAGCAGCAACGGCGGGGCAGGAGGCTTCATCTCAGGGTTCCAGTGCAACGTAGTGCACCCGTGTATAGATCGCGCCGCGTGGGTCCAGTTGGCTGCGCATCAAACTAACGGCATCCACACGCCAGGGAGTGGTCTGGCTTGGATGATGCGTCTCGGCGGCGCGGCCTAACGCAGCGGCTTCTTCACGGCGGGCGCTGCGTCGGGCTCGGGCAAGCGTCAGATGAGGGGAAAAGCCACGCTCTTCAGGCGGATATCCTAGCGGCGCGATGTGTTTCTCAACGCTTGCTTGCAAAGCAGCGAGCTGCTTGAGATCGCCCCCCACGCCAACCCACAACACACGTGGATTCGCCATGCTGGGGAAGCATCCTAGCTCTCCCAGGTGCAGCGAGAAACATCGCCAGCCTGTAACGGATTCTTCTAGCGCCGCCTTGAGTGCGTCGAGCTGTCTAAGAGGGACATCGCCCAAGAACTTGAGTGTTAGGTGGATACCTTCAGGACGCACCCAGCTCGCAACGCCCTCCGGCACAATGCGTTGAAGCTCGGCTTGCAGATGCTTCAGCTCATGTACGATCTCAGGGGGCAACTCAAGTGCGATGAATAAACGCCACGAGGAAGTCATGAGGTGGCCTCGAGCACACTTTCGCTGAGAAAACTGCGCAACAGACCGAGAAACTTGCCGGGGGCCTCGTCAGTGGGCCAGTGATGAACGTGATCAAGCACGGCCAGCCGCGCATTGGGCAACCTGCTGGCCGCTAGGCGCGAGTCATCCGGCGGGATAGTGTAGTCGCGTGCGCCGCAGATGATGAGGGTCGGGTGCCTGATGTGCGCAAGGTGCGGCGAGTAATCCTGTGCCGCCAACGCACGCAGGCTGCCGATAGCGGCCTGCGAGGATGAGCGCCGCATGTCATGCGCAGCGCGGCGCACGCCCTCACTGCCAAGGAAACGAGGTGCCCAATAGGTGCTCAACGCGCCGGCGGTGGCCAGCGGCCAGATACGCCGTGAGAAGTCCAGCAGGGATTCCCCTAGACCGCTGAACAGGACGTTGAGGTTGAAGCCCATACGTCCCGTGATGCTCGGCGAGACGGCTACCAATCGCTCCACAAGGTGGGGATAGCGGCGCGCTAGGTCAAAAACAATGCGCCCGCCCAGCGAGTGGCCGACGAGGACGTAAGGGTGGATGTCCAGCGCTTGGCAGAAGGCAGCCACATGATCGGTGTACTGCTCAACGGTATCCCAGCAGGTTTCCGGCGTTTCGGACTGCCCAAAGCCGGGCAGATCGATCGCCCAGGTGCGGTACTCGCGGCGCAGCGCCCACATGCTGCGCAGCCACATGCGCCCTGAAGAGGCCCAGCCGTGTACAAAGAGGATGTCACGCTCACCGCTACCGGCAATATAGTAGCGGGTTTGGAGGTTGTCGATGCAGACGGATCGCATATGGCTAAGTATAGCATAAGAACATGGAAATATCCCTATCGCAGTATGCTGTAAGCGACAGTGCAGATACTTTTTGGCCAACTTCCGCAACGTAGTATAATAAACGAAGTACAGGGTAGTGGTCCTGCGCTCAGGTCCTCACTGATCGCCTTGCCGCTTATCTCAACGATATTACCGTCCCACAAACCCGCCACCATGGGTGCGGGATGACCTTTGCTACGTGATGGCAGTTGCTGCAGTCAAAATCTAAGGAGGCGCTCCAATGCAAAACGGGACAGACGAACTACGTCTGGCAGTTCTAGGGGCTGGGCACGGAGGCCGGGCAATGGCCGCCGATCTAGCTGCACGAGGCTACTGTGTGAACCTTTACAATCGCACAGCAGAGCACATCGAGGCCATCCGTGCGCGGGGCGGCATCGAGCTGCAACTGGAAGAGGATCAGGTTGTCTTCGGCCCTCTGCATGTGATCAGCAGCCAAATAGAAGAAGTGCTGGAGGGCGTCCACCTGATCATGGTTGTCGTTCCTGCTTCCGCCCATGCTGATATCGCCCGCACGTGTGCACCCTTCCTACATGATGGACAGATCGTTATCCTGCACCCCGGACGTACTGGCGGTGCGCTGGAGTTCAAGCGCGTTCTCGACGAGGTAGGATGCACAGCAGACGTGATCATTGCCGAAGCCGAAACGCTGCTGTTCGCCAGCCGAGCGATGGGCCCAGCCGAGGCGCGTATTTTCCGCCGCAAGAACACAGTTCCGTTAGCAGCCCTGCCCGCTACCCGCACGCAGGAAGTGCTGGACGTTCTCAGCGAGGTCTATCCGCAGTTTGTGGCGGCGCCTAACGTGCTCTACACCAGCTTGAACAATATGGGCGCAGTTTTTCATCCGGTGCTGGCTCTGCTCAATGCCGGTTGGATTGAGAGCACGCAAGGCGATTTTGAGTTTTATATGGACGGCGTGACACCCTCTACTGCTCGTGTACTGGAAGTGGTCGACCGCGAGCGCGTGACGGTTGCTGCCGCTCTGGGGGTACGGGCGCAGACTGCGCTGGATTGGCTGGCGAAAGCCTATTCTGCAACAGGGGCCAATCTCTACGAGGCTATGCATGATAATCCGGGCTATCGCGGCATCAAGGCTCCGCCGACGCTGCGGCACCGCTACATCTTTGAGGATGTGCCCTATAGCCTGGTGCCTATCGCGGAACTGGGCAAGCGTTTCGGCGTAAGCGTAACAGCCATTGATTCCATGATCCAGCTGGCTTGTGTGATTCACGGTACGGACTACTACCATCGTGGGCGCACGCTGGATCGCATGGGCCTTACCGGCCTGCGCGTCAGCGAAATCACCCATCTGGTCACCTACGGCTCAACCGAGCCGGCTGCAACGGCCTCACCCCCTAAGGGCTAGGATAAGGAGCGTATCGTGCGAGTATTGGGAGCTTGCCTAGGCGACTGTGTCCACGTGGCTGGGGTGACGCGCTTTCTGCGTGCTGCTGAAGAACTGGGCTATGAGACGTATTTCACTGGCCCGGCTACCGATCTGGAGACGCTCATTGAGGCTGCTCGCCATTTTGACCCCGACCTGATCGGCGTCAGCTACCGCCTGACGCCGGAAAACGTGCGCCCGCTGCTGGAAGAGCTACGCGCTATGTTGGCCGCTGCTGGCTTACAGGATAAACGCCTTGCCTTTGCGGGGACGCCGCCCGTGGTGGCCGTTGCGCGGGAGAGCGGGCTTTTCGAGGCGTACTTTGAGGGAGGGGAATCCGTTGCTGAGGTGCGGCGTTACCTTCAGCAAAGCCGAAAGGTGGAAGCAGGACCTCTGGCCTACCCCGATCGGCTGGTGGAACGCATCCGCTGGAAAGCGCCGGTGCCTCTGCTGCGCCATCACTATGGGGAGCCGGCACCGACCATTGAGCCGACCGTGCGCGGCATTGAGCGCATTGCCGAGAGCGGCGTACTGGATGTGATCTCGCTGGGCGCGGATCAGGACGCACAGGAAAACTTCTTCCGCCCTGAGCTGCAAGACCCCAAGTCAAGAGGGGCAGGCGGCGTGCCCTTCCGCAGCGAGGACGACCTGCGCCGCCTATATGAGGCCTCGCGGCGCGGCAACTATCCGCTCATGCGCTCGTACTCCGGCACACGTGACCATATCCGCTATGCCGAGATGCTGATGCGCACCATCCACAACGCCTGGTGCGCCACTTCGCTGTTCTGGTTCAATGCGATGGACGGACGTGGGCCTTCGCCGCTGGAGCAGTCCATCCGTGAGCACATGGCGCTGATGGCCTGGCACGGCGAACGCGATATTCCCGTTGAGGGCAACGAACCGTATCACTGGGGGATGCGCGATGCACCCGATGTGGTGGTGTGTGCGGTGTCTTACATCTATGCGCATGTAGCCAAGAAGGTTGGCGTGCGGGACTACATCACCACCTACATGTTTGAAAGCCCGCCCCACCTCAACAATCGCATGGATTTGGCCAAGTGCCTCGCTCAGATTGCGTTGGCCGAATCTTTCGCCGATGAAGGCTTCCGCATCTGGCGGCAGACGCGCACCGGCCTGCTGAGCTACCCCCTGCCTGTGGCGCAGGCACGGGCGCACCTCGCCCAGAGTGTGATGCTCCAGATGGCGGTGAGGCCGCATATCATCCACGTCGTCGGCTACACGGAAGCCGATCATGCTGCTACGGCAGACGAAGTAATTGAAAGCGCCCAAATGGCTGGCTATGTGGCAGAAGTGGCTCTGCGCGGCAACCCCGACATGACCGCCGACCCGCTGATACAGGAGCGCAAAGAAGAGTTGATCGCCGAGACCCACGTTTTGCTGGATGCCATCCGCTCGCTCAGCCCCGACCTTGACGATCCACTCTCCGATGCGGCAACGCTAGCGCATGCGGTACGCATTGGCCTGCTGGATGCTCCTCAGCTGATCAACAATCCTTACGCGGCAGGCGCCATCCGCACGCGCAGCGTGGAAGGTGCGATCCGCGCCGTGGATGAAGCAGGTCGCCCGCTTGGCGAGCGCCAGCGGGTGGCCGCCGTATTGGCCCACGCCACAGAGCGTTGACATATTCCGCCCTTAACACGTCACGTGTAGAATGGCATAGACCTCTTCGCGGTCGACATCGTGCAGCAACTTGCAGGCCTCCGGCGTCGGCACTGCAACGATCTCTACGCCGCGCCGATGCGCCTCCTCGTAGACCTCCGGCATGATAGGCAGCCTGCCGTAGGCGCCGGTGCCGATGATCAACCGCTTGCCACCCCAGGGGATCGGCTCCTCAATTGAGAGGGGAGTGTGGCCGTAGCGGTTGCGGTAGGGCTCGGAGGCCTTCTTACCGCGCTTGCTCACCCGTCCGGCTTGGATGATCACATCGTAGTTGTAGGGCTGTCCTTCGATCTTCAACTCGCCAAACGTTACCCATTGCGCCTTCATGTTGCCCTCCCTATACGCTACGTTGTGCGCCGATGAGAGTATAGTGTAGAAGCGCGCGGTTTTGAATAGGCTGCCCATTTGCGATAATCTGATAGCGTACCTATGAGTGACGTGGGTTGCGCTATTACACCGAGCATAAGGAGCAGACACGCCTCATGATCCGTATTGGCGAGATCGAAATCATCCCCATCAACGATGCCCAGATCATGTCCGACAGCGGCGGGGTGTTCGGGCTGGTGCCGCGTGCGTTGTGGTCGCGCACCTATGAGCCGGATGAGCAGAGCCGCGTCCCCATGCATCACAACTGCCTGTTGGTGCGCGCCGAGGGGCGCACCATCGTGGTGGATACCGGCCTCGGAACGCGCATACCGGAGAAGATGGCGCATATTTGGAGCCTTGCCCGTCCCCAAGGGGACCTCGTTGAGGGGTTGGCGCGGTATGGCGTCGCGCCGGAGGATGTGGAGCTGGTGATCAACACGCACCTGCATGCCGATCACTGCGGCGGTAACACGCGCTACGATGAAAACGGCAGCCTCGTCCCCACCTTCCCCAATGCTGAGTATTGGGTACAGCGTTTAGAGTACGCCGACGCTGCCTTTCCCAACGAGCGCACACGTGGCACATACTTCCATGACAACTATGCGCCACTCTACGAAGCGGGGCGTATGCGCCTCATTGACGGTAATGTAGAGGTGGTGCCCGGCGTCCGCTGCGTGGTGACCCCCGGCCACACCCGTGCCCATATGAGTGTGCTCTTTGAACAGAACGGCGAAGCGGCCATCTACGTAGGGGATATGGCCTCGCTGGCAGTGCACTTTACCAACCTCGCCTGGATGACGGCCTACGACGTAGAACCGCTGGTAACGCTGGAGACCAAGCGCATCTGGCAGCGCTGGGCGCTGGAGCGGGACGCACTGATCCTTTTTGAGCACGACCCCTATATCGTCGCTGGACGGTTGGCACCAGAAGGCGACCGCTTGCGCATCGTGCCGGTGGTGGTCAGCGAGATGGCCGGCGGATAATTGCCGCGAAGCGCTCCCAGATCGCAGCGGAGATGCATGAAGGCTTAAACGCCTTTTAACATAGCGTTGATCGCTTGTTAACCTGAAACGACTATACTCACCATTCAGAAGAGACTTGTTTTGGGAGACAATATGCACATCCTTGTGACCAACGACGACGGAATCTACGCGCCGGGCATCTATGCCCTACAGGCTGCTCTGCGCCAAATCCCCGGTGCAAAGGTGACCATTGCTGCGCCGGCAGAGAACCAGAGTACGGTAGGCCACCGCAAAACGTTGCGCGATCCCTTGCGTATGAAGCCGGTCAAACTGGCCGGTGGGGTGGAAGGATTCGCCTGCTCCGGCTCGCCCGCTGATTCTATCGCCTTGGCGTTGATGGGCTTCATCAAAGA
>DAOTYL010000277.1:0-3573 GCA_034434955.1 Anaerolineae bacterium
CGCATGCGCACCGCCCACGAGCAAATCCGCGCCGCCAAGGAGTTCGACTACGTGGTCTTCAACCGCGAGGGCGACCTACATCGCACCGTTGAGGCCATCGAACACATCATCCATGCCGAACGTATGCGCGTGCGGGCAGGCTTTGACCTTGAGGCCGTCCTGCCGCCTGATGCGTTCAGTGTCCTCCCACCAGAAGAAAGCGAAACCGGCGGCACTGCCCCATGAACCTTCCACCCGGCGATGCTGTCACCCTGGAGATTTTCAAGCACCTCTTTGCCTCGGTAGCCGAAGAGATGGGCGTCACGCTGGGGCGCACGGGTTACTCACCTAACATCAAGGAGCGGCGCGACTACTCCTGTGCCGTCTTCCTCGGCGATGGGCGTATGTTAGCGCAGGCGGCGCACATTCCGGTGCATCTGGGGGCCATGCCAGCCTCGGTGCAGACTGCCATCGCCCATACGGCGCCCTTTGCCCCGGGCGATCTGATCATCCTTAACGATCCCTACTTGGGTGGCACTCACCTGCCCGACATCACCCTTGTTTCTCCCATCTTCGTCGGCAATGCCGATCGCCATGTAACAGGTGCGCCGGATTTCTTCGTCGCTTCGCGTGCTCACCACGCCGACGTGGGCGGTATGTCGCCCGGTTCCATGCCGCTGGCAACCGAGCTTTACCAAGAGGGTCTCATCATCCCGCCCATCCGGTTAGCCGAAGCAGGACGTCTCAATCAGGCTGTGCTGGACCTCATCGTGCGCAACTCGCGCACACCGGATGAGCGGCGCGGCGATCTGGCGGCCCAGCGTGCAGCACATGAGATCGGCGCCCGTCGCCTGCTGGAGATCGTTGCTCGCTACGGCCTAGAGGAAGTAAAGCGACAAGCCGAGGCGCTCATTGCCTATGCTGAACGGCTGACGCGGGCTATGTTGGCTGCGCTCCCCGATGGCGTCTATACCTTTGAGGACGCGCTGGATGATGACGGCATCGGCGAGAAGCCGATCCCTATCCGTGTGACAGTTACTATTCGGCGTGGTGAGATGACAGTGGACTTCAGCGGATCGGCGCCAGCGGTGCGCGGCTCGGTGAACGCCGTAAGCGCTATCGTCCATTCGGCAGTGAGCTACGTCGTGCGGTGCGTGGTGGGGGCCAGCCTGCCCATGAATCACGGCGTACTTGCGCCGGTGAAGGTGATCATCCCCCCAGGCAGCGTGCTGGACCCCGGCCCGCCGCACGCTGTGGCAGGCGGCAACGTGGAGACCTCACAGCGCATTGTGGATGTGCTTTACGGGGCGCTGGCGCAGGCCCTTCCCGACCTCGTTCCGGCAGCCAGTCAAGGGACGATGAACAACCTCTCCTTTGGCGGCATAGATCCGCGTAGTGGGGCATCCTTTGCTTACTACGAGACAATGGGCGGCGGCGCAGGCGCCGGCCCTCAGGGTGATGGGGCAAGCGGCATCCACTGCCATATGAGTAACACGCTTAACACGCCCATCGAGGCGCTGGAGTTCGCTTTGCCCGTCCGCGTGAGGCGCTATGCCTTACGGCGAGAGTCGGGAGGGGCAGGCAAGCATCGCGGCGGGGATGGACTGATCCGCGAGATCGAGTTCCTAGCCTCTGCCCACGTGACGATCCTCTCTGAACGGCGCAAGTATGCCCCTTATGGCCTGGCCGGAGGATCGCCCGGCCAGCCCGGTGTGAACATTCTCCTCCCTGGGGATGGATCACCGCCGCGCAGACTGCCGGGCAAAGTCAGCCTGGATGTGCAAACGGGCGACGTGCTGCGCATTGAGACGCCCGGCGGCGGAGGGTGGGGGCAAGCAACCGAACCCTAAGAAAGGGCGGTCTCCTCCACTGTCTGCGGCACGCTGTAGTGTGCCCGCCAACGCGCTACGTATGACGCTGCTTCCTGCTCCCAGCGGATATCATCCCAACCTAACTCTCCCTGCACCAGTGCACGTATGCGTGGCAGGTACTGCGCTCCCCCCTGGGGAGCCAGCAGGCCGATGCGCACACGGCGCAGCAGCAGATCGTCGAGGTGGCGCACGGCTTCGTGGCGTGCCGCCCAGCGCAGTTCCAGCCAATGCACTGGCAGCCTGCCGATGCGTTCGCGCTCGTTCGCCGGACACTCATGGGCGAAGTCCAGCATGTCCACCCCATAGCGGGCAGCCAGACGCAGCGTTTCGCGGAAGGTGAAGCCGGGAAGCGGCTCGTCGATCGAGGGGGCAGGGTCCAGCGCGCTAAGGCGCTTGTCAAAGGCTGCCATGCGCGGAAGCCGTCTACGCAGCGTTCGCAACACATCCAGCGCAATGCAGCGGAAAGTTGTCAGCTTGCCGCCGGTGACGGTGAGCAGGCCGGCTTCATCCCACAACACATGCTCGCGGCTCTCCTTGGAAGGCGCCACTTCGCGCCGGCTGCGCACCACAGGTCGCACACCGGCAAAGGAGGCCAAAACATCGCGCTCATCCAGCCCCAAGGCGGGGAAATATGCCCGCGCTGCTTGCAGAAGGTAAGCCACTTCTTGCGGTGTAATGCTCGGCTCGCGGTCAAGGTCCTCGTCGTGGTCTAGATCGGTGGTACCCAGCAGGGCAACGCCCTCCCAGGGAAAAACAAACACCGGACGCCCATCATCGGGATGGGGGAAAGTGACGGCCTGAAAGACCGGAAAGCGATAAAGGGGAAAGATGAGGTGGCTGCCGCGCAGTGGGCGGATGCGCGGCTCGGCACCGACCTGTCTGCGTAGATAATCGGCCCAGGCCCCTGTAGCGTTGATGACAACGGCAGCACGTGCTTCGGCGGTGCGCCCTGTCTCCACATCGCGCACTACTACGCCGACCACACGCCCCTGTTCATCGCGCAGCAAGCGCTCAGCGCGGGCGTAGTTGAGCGCCACCGCTCGTCCCGTCGCCACGCCCTCACGGATAAGGCGCAGCACCAACCGCGCATCATCGGTCTGCGCATCGTAGAAGCGGAGGCCGCCTTTTAGGTGTTCGTCCGAGAGGCCGGGCGACATCATCTGCACCTCAAGGGGGTCAAGCCTCTCGTGGATGCGCCACTTCCCGCCCAGCCAGCCGTAGAGTCGCAGTCCGGTCTCCATCATCCACATCGGGAATTGGTCGTGCTCATAGGAGGGGAAGAGGAAAGACTGCCGTTCCACCAATCCCGGCCCCTCGCGGAGCAGTGTCTCGCGCTCGCACACCGATTGGCGGGTCAGGCGGAATTGAAGGTTGTAGAGGTAGCGCAGACCGCCATGCACCATCTTGGAGGAGCGGCTAGAGGTACCGGAAGCGAAATCGTTCTGCTCCAGCAGCAGCACGCGCAGCCCGACGCGCACGCCCTCGCGCAGGATGCCCGCGCCGGTGATCCCGCCTCCCACTACAATCAGATCCCAGTGATCGGAGAGATGGCGCCACGCTGCTTCGCGATCAGGTGCACCGTAGAGCATGGTGACTTCCTCCTGGCACCTCATTGGCGGCGTCAAACAGCGTGCTAGGATTGAGGATGCCGTGCGGATCGCACTGCTGTGCCATGCTGCGGATGAGGGCCATCCCCAGCGGCCCTTTTTCTGCTGCCAGATAG
>DAOTYL010000278.1:0-4105 GCA_034434955.1 Anaerolineae bacterium
TTGTGCGGCAAGAAGGGATTAGCGGGGTCCGACCAGGCGAACTGCAGCACTTTCATCCCTGGCAGGCCAAAGCCATCGCGCAGCTGCTCTACTCCTTCGGTGATCACCCCCAGGTCCTCGGCAATGATGGGCAGTTCGCCCAATTCGCCCTGCAAGGCGTTGAGAAAGTGCGCACCTGGCCCGGGCACCCACTTCCCAACTATCGCCGTTTCCTCGCTGGCTGGGATCTCCCAATACGCCTCCAACCCCCGGAAGTGATCGAGGCGAATGTAATCCACCTTGCGCAGCGTGGCGCGGAAACGGCTGAGCCACCAGCGGTAGCCGCGCTGCTGCATCACATCCCAACGGTAGAGGGGGTTGCCCCAACGCTGGCCGGTAGGGCTGAAGTAATCTGGTGGCACGCCGGCGACAACGGTAGGCTGCCCTGTCTCGTCAAGGTAATATTCCTCACGATTGGCCCACACATCGGCACTGTCGTGCGCCACAAAGATAGGAATGTCACCGAAGAGACGGAGGCCTTTACTGTTGGCGTAACGTTTCAGATCATCCCACTGCCGATGGAAAATCCATTGACAGAAGCGGTGGTGTTCGATCTCAGCCGCATGCTGACGACGCGCTGCATCAAGCGCAGCCTGTTCGCGCAGGGCCTCGCCTTGCGGCCACTCCACCCAAGGACGCCCCCCGTAGTGGTCTTTCAGTGCCGCAAATAGGGCAAAGTCGTCCAACCAATGGGCGTTGGCCGCGCACCACTCTTCAAACGCTGCGTGATCGGCACTCCTGCTGGCAGCGAAGCGCCCTGATGCGCAGCGAAGCTTCTCGTTGTGGTAGACGATCACCCATCCATAGTCCACGCGGCCCTCTGGGAACGGCGGAACATCGGCCAGATCGCCAGCAGTCAGCCAACCCTCCTCAACCAGCCGGTCGAGGCTGATCAGGTTGGGGTTGCCGGCGAACGCCGAAAGCGTCTGGTAGGGTGAATCGCCGTAACTGGTGGGGCCCAAGGGCAGCACTTGCCACACCGATTGGCTATGCTCGGCCAGCCAATCTACAAAGCGGTAAGCCCACTCGCCGAGGTCGCCGATGCCGTAGCGCCCGGGGAGGGAAGTGGGATGGAGCAGCACGCCGCTGCTGCGAGGGAAAAGAGCCATTGGTATTGCCTTTCCGTGACAACAAAAAGCCGCCGGTCGACCGAGCGGCGGGCGAGTCCGCCTTCCTATTTTACCGACATTGGCCCGTTTGGGGAATGGAATCTGCGGAGGCAAGCCATTTCAGTGCCGTTAGGTGGGCGGGACCTTCACGCCGTTGGTACGTAGCAATCGCTTCTCTTGCGCATGCAGTAGGCAACTAGGTGGTGGGAGATTGTGTTTCCGCTACCAGGCTTTCTGCCTTGCGGCGGAAGGCTTCCATGTCAATCACCACGCCCCCTACGCGCGCTTGTTCGGCGGCGAAGGCCATCAGGTGGCTCTCCAGCGAGGCCCGCGCCGAGGTGAGCGGCTCCTGCCGCCCCTCGCGCAGCGCAGCGACAAAGGCGCGCATCAACCCATCGTCGCCCCCACCGTGCCCACCCAGCTCGATCTCGTTGGGCAGGTCAAGCCGTTCCACACGCCGATGGCGATGATCGCGCACCTCGATAAAAGCCTCGTTCCAGCTGAACTTGCCCAGCAGGGTGGCTTGAGAGCCATCAATACGGATGGTGCGGCCCTCCTCAAAAGAGTGGCCGTGCATCGTCAGTGAGACAGAGATGTCATCCTCAAAAGCCATCGCGACGACTTGATGATCCACCACGTCATTATCGCAGTGGTAGACGCAACGCCCATAAGGACCCTCACGCAAAGCACGCCACAGGCTTTCGGGATCGGCCGGGTGGTCGGCAATCACCGAACGCGGCCACCCGGCGTACTCGGTGAGCTGACGCAGGGGCGGGATCACTGCTGCCAGCACACGCAGCAGGGCAGGAGTATGGAGTGCCATTTGGCCTGCCAGGCGGTACACCGGATGACGCGCTCGGCTGAGCGCTATCTTGATCGGCATGAGGTCTATGTACAAGGCAGGCGCATAGAACGGGCATGTCTCGGCGATGGGGCAGCCGTCGGTGCAACGCTTGGGTGCGCCGAGGGGCGCATTGTGTGGACGGAAGTGTGTAAGCGTCCCCACCGAACTTAAGCGCAGTGCTCGCCGCTCCAGAATCCAGTACAGCACGTCGAAATCATGGCAGCATTTGGCCAAGATCATAGGGCTGGAGTCAGCAGCCCGCCGCCAGTTGCCACGCACGTAGCTATGTGCCATGTGCCACGAGGAGACATTCTCACGGTGTGAGACGGTGATGATCTGCCCCAGCCGCCCCGACTGCACAATCGCACGCAGCCGCTGCCAGAAATCGGTGTAGCGCATCACGTGGCAGATTTGCAACAGCCGCCCATGTTGCTCCGCCGCCCGCACCAGCGCCACACAATCCGCCAGCCGATGCGCCATCGGCTTCTCCAACAGCACATCGTAACCCGCTGCAAGGGCCGCGAGTGCGGGGCCAGTGTGCAGTTGATCCTGCGTGGTGATAATGGCTGCCTGCGCCATCTGCGGCCGAGCTAACAGGTCCTCCCAAGTGGTGAACTGGCGCTCGGCAGGGATACGATGCTGATGCGCCACTGCTGTGCGGCGTACAGTCAACGGCTCCGCCACGGCAACAATGCGAAGCTGATCGGGATGGCGCAGCGCCCAGCCACCGTAAGCTTCTGCACCACGGTTGCCTGCGCCGATCAGCACCGCTTCAATCGGGTGGGCCATAGAGATTCCTTCCGGCTGTGTGCAGAGATGGTGTTTGGCTTTGCTGCGCGAGTATACCACAGGGATCGCGAGAGGGTGTTTATCGCCAGGGCCGGGGAGGGGCTTTGCCGCACATCTGGCACCTGTGGTATGATGTACAAACAGGCGCTCTGCTCATCCGCGCTAACCCGATTGCATTGAAAATAGGTGAGCCTGCCATGCGCTATCTGATCATTTCAGACATCCACGCCAACCTGACCGCCTTTCAGGCTGTGTTGGAAGACGCCGGCACACTGGGTAAGGATTACGACTTTGTGTGGTGCCTCGGGGACGTGGTCGGTTATGGCCCTGACCCCAACGAGTGCATCGAACTGCTGCGCACGCTGCCGCACCTGTGCTTGGCAGGCAACCATGACTGGGCTGCGCTGGGACGTCTAGACATCCGCACCTTCAACAGCGATGCACGTAAGGCCGTCACTTGGACGCACAACACGTTGACCGACGAAAACCTGGCTTTTTTGGAGGCGCTGCCTACCACTTTCGTGCTGGGCAATTTTACCCTCGTGCACGGGTCGCCGCGTGAACCGGTGTGGGAGTACATCCTCGATCCGCTCATTGCGACGTTGAACTTCTCGCACTACGTGACGCCGTATTGCCTGGTTGGCCACACTCACACGCCGATCATCTTCCGGCAGGTGGGGCAGCAAGGTGAATGCGAGGCAGTTGCTCCGCGATATAACGTGCAGGCGCCCCTCGACGGGACGCGTCAGATCATCAACCCCGGCAGCGTTGGTCAGCCGCGTGACGCCGATCCTCGCGCCGCTTACGCCATCCTGGACACCGAGCGTATGACCTGGGAGTTCCGCCGCGTTCCCTATGATGTGGGTGCGGTGCAGAAGCGCATGCGCCAGATCGATATGCCCGAAAGGCTCGTTATGCGCCTAGAGCATGGCTGGTAGCCGGTCGGATAGAGTGCCCGTTGGGGTTGCACAGGGCAGAAATCGCTCAGCCTTTTTTGCAGGCGACATCCTGCTAAAGTAGATTTTATTTATCCGAAATGCTTGACCGCGCTATAGAAACCCTGTTATAATGTGAAAGCCATCACCGGCTGACAAACCCCAATCCAACCTTATGGGCAACGGGTAAGTAAGGGGAATGTTTATCCTGCCTGGCGTCTATTTCACAATTGCTGTCAGAACTGGCTTATCAGCGGCATTTATATGACAAAAAACACCAGCACTGACAGGCGCTTCCTTCGCCTGAACGTTGGCTTTCTGCTTAAAGAAGGGGCAGGCTATAGCCGCGACTTCACCTTCGACCGGCCGGGTACCCTCCGCGCAGAGGA
>DAOTYL010000279.1:0-19062 GCA_034434955.1 Anaerolineae bacterium
GGGATGAGACACCGCTGGTGGCCTACCGCTGCGGCCATCATCACCAGCTTGACCAGCCTTTCTGCCCGCTGACGGGCAAGCCCACCCAACCTGTCCCACCTGTACCGATGCCCGCGCCCGGCTCCTTGCGTTACTCCTGCGGGCACTTCCATCCCTCCGGCGCGGACTACTGTCCGCTCACCGGCAAGCCTATCACCGTGGTTGGTACGCTGGATGAGGAGACGCACCTCGGCACTCCCACCGAGGTAGAGGAGCAGGTGCCCTGTTCCAACTGCGGGCATCTGTTTCCTCTGCGGATGGCTTACTGTCCGCAGTGCGGTAAGCCGAGGCCCCGCCCATCCGCTAAATAGGCCGATGTCCTATTCCCCCTCAACTGCCCATTTGCTACACTCTTGGCGGACACAACCCTGCGGGAAGGATGGGACAATCCCCTATGTCTGACGAGCTGCTTGAAGGACGTAGCCTGCGTGGCAGGAAACCCCGCGATTATTATCCCCCTGACATGGTCCCCCGCTTCCTCACCCCCAGCGGTGAGCTTCAACCCATCACCGAGGAGACCATTGCGGCGATTGAGGCCGCGCTGGACGCCCACGCACGTGGCGAGACGCCTCCCGACTACACGCCGCAGTACGAAGACCCTACGGGCGCATTTCAGCCGCTTACCGATGAGGCGTTTGAGGACCTTATTGCCTATGCCCGTCAGCATTCATGGCGGCGCGTGCCGCCTTCGCGGCGGGAACGACGAGCAGCGGGTAGGCCGATCCGCGAGCCACTTGACGAGGCGCCATCCGCTGACTTCGTCCCCTGGTTTGATACGGTGAGCGGCGAACTGCCGCCCATCATCATCCCCGACGAGGAGGTAGAAGTCCTGCCGGAGGAAGCCCCTGCACCGCCTCCGCCGCCCCTATCACCCCCGCCGCCCCCTCTGCGCCCCTCCGCACGGGGAGAGCGCTTCGGAACCATCACACAACGCCTTTTAGCCGCCGTGCGTGGCGAGATGGAAGCAGGTTATCCGCCTGCACCGCGACGCTGGCGCGGAGGGCGCCTTATCCTGCTGATAGGGGGCATCGGGCTGGTTATCCTGCTGCTCTTTGTCCCTTTGGGGATGGGCAACTTGCCCCTTCCGCTGATCGGCGGGCGGGTTACTCCCACGCCCCAACAGGACGATCGCACGCCTCCCCGAGCGAGCCAAACGCCGACGCCTGTACCGCCCACTCCCACTGCTTCTCCCACGCTGCCGCCTTACGCCCAGGGGCGCATTGCTTTTGCCTCCAACCGCGACGGCGACTTTGAAATCTACGTGCTGGATATGGTGAGCGGCGTCATCGCCCAGCTGACCGCCAACGACCATGCGGACCGTCAGCCGATGTGGTCACCAGACGGCGAACGCATCGTCTTTGTCTCCGACCGCTCTGGCGACGATGATCTCTTCGTGATGAATGCAGATGGGTCGGGGCAGGTGCAGCTGACCACCTCAACAGCCATGGATCGCTCTCCCGCATGGTCGCCGGATGGCCGCACCATTGTCTTTGCCCGTGAGACGGTGAGCGGCAGCGACCTGTTGGCTTTCCCTGCCACCTGCTTGAGCGAGGCGGGCGCTTGCGAGGAGGCCCTTATCACGCTCACCGGCGGGCGCTACGACCTCCATCCGACATGGTCGCCGGATGGCAGCCGCATTGCCTTCGCCGCCTCGGATTTCCCGGGCCTGCCGGCAGCCATCGCGCTCATTGACCCCGATGGTCGCAATTATCGCCCCCTCGCAGGCACTGGCACTTCGGACATCACCCCCGCATGGTCGCCGGATGGGAGGCACATTGCCTTTGTCTCCTTTGCGCGGGGCGATAACGATCTCTTCGTGATGACGCCCGCAGGCGAAGAGGTCACCCAGCTAACGGTAGATGCGGCCAACGACATCGAACCGGCATGGTCGCCGGATGGCCGCTATTTGGTCTTTGCTTCGGATCGGGGTGTAGGCGGCGACTTTGACCTCTACATTATGCTTGTCGACTGCTCTACACCGCAGGAGTGCGAGGCACACCTTGTGCCCCTCACTGACGACGATGCGGATGATCTCAATCCGGCGTGGTGGGGAAGGTAGGGAGCGGTCGCTTCCCGCTCGCCAGATGTTGTCGCTTCATCTATACTTAGCGGTTAGTGATGAGCGGTTAGGTTCGGGGAGAAGGCGCAGATGTCGCTGTTAGGGCGCTTGCAGAAGGGCGAGACGCAGGACGATGAATCCTCCGGCCAGAGCGGGCGCAGCGGCCTGACCGGCTTACTGCGGCGCAGCGAGGTGCAATCTGCCCCTGAGAGTAGAAGGAGCCAGCTCGATGAGCGCAAGCGCGAGCTGAAGCGCCGCGTTCAGGCGCGGCTGCTGGAGGAACTGCGCCCACCCGCCCGTAAAGGGCGCGCACAGGAGAAAGGCAGGCCACAGACAACCCCCAAGGGTCAGGAGGGCCAGAGTAAGCTGCGCAAACCCCAGGTTGAGAGTGAAGCCGCTCTGCGTAACCGCATCCAGACGCTATTTGACCAGATTCTGGCCGAAGAGCACATCCTCCTAACGCGCACCGAGCGCCAGCAGATGCTCGATCAAGTGATAGCGGACATCCTTGGCTATGGCCCGCTGGAACCCCTGCTGACCGATGAGACTGTCAGTGACATCCTTGTCATCGGCCCGTACAAAGTGTACGTAGATCGTGGGGGACGCCTTTACCCCACCGATGTCACGTTTGACGATACTGCACACCTTATGCACATCATTGAGCGCATCCTTGCCCCGTTGGGTCGCCGCGTGGACGAAACCTCGCCGATGGTGGACGCCCGCCTGCCTGACGGCTCACGTGTGCACGCCGTTATCCCGCCGGTGGCGCTGGACGGCCCTTGCCTTACCATCCGCAAGTTCGCTACCGTCCCTTATCGCGCCGATGACCTCATCCGCCTCGGCACCCTCACCCCTGAAGTGGTGGAGTTCCTGCGGGCAGCGGTGGCCAGCCGATTGAACATCCTTGTTTCAGGGGGCAGCAGCAGCGGCAAGACCACTTTGCTCAATGTGCTTTCCGGCTTCATCGGTGCGGATGAGCGCCTGGTGACTATTGAGAGCGCCGCCGAATTGCAGCTCCAGCAGCCCCATCTGGTGCGTCTGGAAACGCGCCCCGCCAGCATCGAGGGCGAGGGGCAGCTGACCGTGCGCGACTTGATGATCAACGCCCTGCGGATGCGCCCTGACCGCATCATCGTGGGCGAGGTGCGCGGTGGTGAGGCGCTGGACCTGCTGCAGGCTATGAACACGGGTGTAGAAGGCTCAATGGGCACCATCCATGCCAACTCGCCGCATGATGCGCTCTCCCGCCTTGAGGTGATGTGCATGATGGCCGGCATGGGCCTGCCTGTCCGTGCCCTACGCGAGCAGATGGCCGCCGCGCTTGACCTCATCGTCCACATGCAGCGCCTACGCGATGGCTCGCGCAGAGTGGTGGAAATCTGCGAGGTGGAGGGGCTGGAAGGCGACAGTGTGATGATCTCCACGCTGTTTGAGTGGGAGCAGCGGGGGCTGGACGCAGAAGGCCGCGCTATTGGCGAAATGCGGCCTACCGGCATTGTACCCCGCGCCATTGAGCAGATCGAGAACGCCGGTGTGCACCTCCCGCCCTATATTTTTGGCCTCAGCACCTTGCCTGCCGAGCGCCGCCTGCGCAAGGAGTTCCGCGCCACGCCGGAGGCTGCGCCATCGCTGCGCCCGCCTTCGGAATCGGATGGCTTTCCGCCGCCTGACGATGCCCCTGACGGTGGATAAGGCGCGATCGCACCTTCTTGTTCCCTTGCCCCAGATACAGATTCTCCCTTCCGATTGGCAAAGCGCCTTATTAGGATGTAAGGGTCATTGATGAGGCGCAAGCCGGCAGTACAATGGAAATCAAAACCCTGCCGTGGGGGGAAGGCATTGAACAGCCTTCCCTCCAACGGGGCATTGCGCAGTAGGAAGAGGGATACGTAGGATGAGCCAATCCAGCGACGAAAGGGATGGGCGGATGACATGGCTGATCATCGAGGACGACCATGCCATCCGCGATGTGCTCGGCACGATGTGCGAGCTGTGGGGCTTTGATGCCGTGATGCTGAAAGACGGCTTTCAGGCCAGCGAGTACCTGCAGAATGAGACCCCTGTCCCGCAGCCGGACGTGGCATTGATTGACATCCGTATGCCCGGCCCCTGGGGGCATGAGATCGGGGCCAAAATCCGGGCACATCCCCGCCTGCACAACATCGGCATCATTCTCATGACGGCTTATGAGCTGGCGGGGGGCGACGCCGAGCAATACATGAGCATCTCCGGCGCCGACGTTCTCCTTTACAAGCCGCTGCCGCCGATGGACGATCTGCTGGAGTTGGTGCAGCAGATCGTCGAGCGGCGGCGTGCGCTGGCCGGACGGTAAGTGTGCAGATCGCTCATCTGCGGGGTGGCACAATGGACCTGATCGCCCGCCTGCGCTGCCTATGGGCTGGACGGCAGGCGCAACGCCCCCGCCCTATCCGCTACCGCATCTTCCTTCCCTATATCTACCTGACGGGCGTCACGTTGGCGCTCGTCGGTTGCTTCGCCATCCTGCGTTTGCTGGCGCCTGCGGCCGGCATGCGCGGAGAGGGCGGGTTGGTGATCATCTTTGCGCTGGCGCTGGCTCTGCAGGTGGGCGGCAGCTTGGTTATCTCCCTGCGCGTCATCTGGCCCCTCCTCAACCGCCTGGAGGAGGATCACGCCCGCCTAACGGCTATCTTGGGTAGCATCGCCGATGGTGTGGTGCTGCGCGACCCGCAGGGCCGCGTCATCCTTGCCAACCCAGCTGCCGTGCATCTGCTCACCACACGGCGGGGCTTCCGTCCGGAAGTGCTGGAGACGACCAATGGGCAGGCGCAAGGAGAAGTGCAGCGCCTTGAACTGGAAGGGCGCACCGTTGCCGTCAGCACGGGGCAGGTGATCACGACAGAAGGTGCATTCGTCGGCGAGGTGCTGGTGCTGCGCGACGTCACGCGGGAGACGCTTGTGGAGCGCACCAAAGACAGCTTCCTAGACCACATCGGCCACGAACTGCGCACCCCACTGACGGTGATCAAGGGCTATGCAGACATCATGCGGCTGGGCGGGGATCGCCTGCGCCCTGCCGTGCGTGAGCGGGCCATCAGCGCCATTCTGGAGCAGACCACCACGCTGGCGCGTATGATTGACGACATTATCGACATGACCAGCCTGCGCAACAACGGCAGGTTGGCTCTGCGCACCCAGCTGCTTGACCTCAACGCGCTGGTAGATGATCTGCTGGCAGACTGGGCGGAACGGATCGCTGCGGTGCGGCTCACGCCGACCTTTGAGCGGGCAGCGCTGCCGCAGATAGAGGCCGACCCCCGTCGGCTGCGTCAGGCAATGGAGGCGTTGCTGCACAACGCTTGCCGCTTCAGCCCTGACGGCGGCCCTCTGCGCGTGCGCACCGAACACCGCGGCGATGAGGTTGCGGTGCACATCAGCGACCCCGGCGTGGGCATCTCTGCGGAGGACCTGCCACACATCTTTGACCGCTTCTTTCGCGGTAAGCCGGTTAACGGGGCGGGCGAAGCGCTGGACGTGCGTGGCGTGGGGCAGGGGCTCTACGCCGTCAAGACCATTGTGGAGGCGCACGGGGGCCGCGTGACAGTGGAGAGTGCCCCCGGGCAAGGCAGCACGTTCAGCGTGTGGCTACCGTTGGCGGTGCCGGAGGATTGACCCTTAGGCTGCGGCTAAGATGTTGATGGCGGACTGCTCCGCCGTAGAGGCTGCTGACAACCATGTTCGGCGACGGTGCAGCCCTAACCGCTCACTCGATCCCAAGCTCCGACGCAAAGGCAAACAGCGCCGCTGTGCCCCCCGTGTGCCAGAACAGCACGCGCTCGCCACGTCCGAACTCCCCACGTTGGATGAGGTCAATCAGCCCGGCAAGAGCGCGGCCTGTATAGACGGGGTCCACCAAAATCCCCTCCAAGCGTGCCATGAGGCGGATGGCTTCACGCTCTGGCTCGCCGATCACAGCGTAGCCGCCGCCCAGATAATCATCGTTGATATCGGGCACATCGTCGTTAATGCGCCAATCAAGGCCCAGCAAGCGTGCGCCGTCGTTGACAAGGTTGGCCACACGTGGAGCCAATACTGCCTCACGCTCATCCACGCTGATGCCCAGCAGGCGCACCTCGCCCAGCATTCCCAATAGGTAAGCGCCGAGGATCATGCCGGCCTGCATCCCACCCGACGAGGTAGCGAAAACGTGCGCCTCAAAACCGATCTTGCCCAGCGGCCCATGCGGCCCGCTTTGGGCAGCGACCTCCTGCATGGCGGCGGCGTAGCCCATGATGCCGTAGGCATTTGAGCCGCCATAAGGGATGACATAGGGCCGTCGTCCGGCGGCAGTCAGTTCCTGCTCCACCTGGTGGATGCTCTGCTGGTAGGGTGCACGCTCCTGCGTCCAGTGAATCTCCGCGCCGAGTAGCAGGTCCAGCAGGACATTGCCGTTGGGATGCGGTGGGGCTTTCCCCCCCGGTGCGTAGAGCACCAAATGCGGCTCCAGCCGATGCATACGGGCAGCGGCGGCAGTTTGGCGGGCGTGGTTAGACTGTGTGGAACCTGCCGTGATCACACAGTCTGCCCCTGCCTCCAACGCCTGCGCGATGAGGAACTCCAGTTTGCGGGCCTTGTTGCCGCCAGTGGCAAGGCCGGTTTGATCGTCGCGCTTGATGTAGAGCAGCGGCCCGCCGAGATGGCGGCTGAGGTGCGGCAGTGGCGCAATCGGCGTGGGGAGGTGCGCCACCCGCGCACGGGGCAAAGTGTCAAGCGGAAAGGATCGCGCCATAGGATAGACCTTTCGGTGGTTGATGAATGCTACTTGCCCAACAGCGTCACCACGATACGGCGTTGACGGGGGCCATCAAACTCCACGAGCACCACACGCTGCCACGTACCCAGCACCAATCGCCCATCCTGCACGGGGACACCGAGCGCAGGGCCGAGCAAGGTGGCCAGAATATGGTCGGGGACGTGAGAAGGATCGTGGGGATGGCGGTAGCGCAAGGCGGGCACCAGATGGGCGAAGGCGTCCAGCATATCCAGATCGGTGCCCGGGTCAAGGTCGGCGGTGGAGAGTGCGGCGGTGGTATGCGTGATAAAGAGATGGCACAGTCCCTGCTCAAAACCCTCGCGTCGCAGGAGATCGTTCACCCTTGCGGTGATGTCTATCACCTGCCGCCGGGCATCGGTTTGCACCACAAGCGTTGGCATCTTGCTCCTCCGGGGCCTCACCCCTCTCCCTGCGTGCCCTGTACCTCGCGCTGAAGGCGCCGCCAGCCGATACGCCGCATGAGGCTCAGTACGGCGGGCATGGTGCGGGTGTAGAGCGTATACAGCTGCGCATGGGCTGGATAATCCCATGCACCGATGCGCCGCACGACCATCCCCCCAAAGCCCTGCTTGAAGCGAAAGACGCCCGCCATAGGGTCGCGCTCGTCGTGGAAGTCATCGGGCGCGCCCCAGAAGTCGTAAACCTCCATGCCCTGCGCTTTGGCCCAGCGCATGGCTTCCCACTGTAGGGCATAGGTGGGCATACGCTGGCGCTCCTCATCGGAGGAAGCACCGTAGAAGTACCATGCTCGCTTGCCGAAGCCGAAAATGATCACGTGGGCGATGGGACGGCCTCGGTACTCGGCGATGATAGGCTGGGCTAACCCCGCCCGCATGAAGTCGGCCCAAGCACGGCGATAATAGCCGAGGGGGCGGATAATAAACCCATCGCGGCGAGCGGTCTCGGCATAGAGGCGGTAGAGCAGGTCGAGGTCGTCGGCAGTGCCCAAGCGGATCTCCACGCCACGACGCGGCCCCAGGCGCACATTGTAGCGCGTCTTCTGCTTCATGGCGGCCAACAATTCCTCTTCGCTGCGCCGTAGGTCCACAACAATGGAGTTGCGGAATTGCACCTGATCGCGGGAGAAGACAAGTCCCGCCTGCTCCCACTCGCGCTGTACGTCAAGCCCCAACGGGATGTCCATTGCGTCGGGTTCGCCGGGCACACCGACGCCGACTACTACATCGGGGTCGATCTTGATGAAGATGGCATGGTGCTCTTGGGCGTAGCGCTTCAGCTCGGCGAGCACGGCGCGGCGCAAAGGTTTGTTGGCGTAATCCAGTGCGGGGCCTTTGGGCACGTACATGATGCGGAACGGCCCTTCCTGCCGCGTGAGGATTTGAGCCATAGCGACTACTTGCGCCTTGTGCATATAGGCGATGCGCTGGGGGCGCCAGCCGGTGGTGGCGGCCTTAAAGTCGCCCCATTCCCACGTCTGAAGCACATGCGCATAAGGCATCAGCGCCAGCGTGGCGTTCCATGTGTCATGGTCGGTGATGGTTTGGGCGTGGACTTGCATACTGCATAGTGTAACCGATTGCGCCTCGATCTAGAAACATAAGACGGTAAGACGGCGAGAGGTTGCGCCTTGCTCTTCCTCATCCTGCGCTCTCTGCGGCCCAAAAAGCAGCGACCGGCACACAGGAGGAGGGGTGGCCGGTCGCTCAAACGCCTTGCTTTGGAGGGGAAGGAGGGAAGGAGGGGAGCAGGTTTGCCTATGGGGGAGGGAGCTTCTTATGGGGCTTCCTGCTACCCCTTGGTGATTTCCCGTCACGGTTGACGGGTGGCATTATCGCCTCATAGCAAGCCCTCGATCAGTGCCGGATGTCACATTTTGATCGTGACAGACGGCACAATTGCGTAATGTGACCCACATCTGGTGTGGGCAAAATGACCTATGTCACCCTGTCCCCCCACCGCTACGCGACACCCCACTTTGCAGGGAAATAGGGAGTGAGGTGGCTACTCCTGCCCGGCTTGCTTAGCGTCCTTCAAGTTGCCCACCAGGTGCGGAGCCTCCACGTACACACCGCGCCCGGCGACGGCCACCGTGCCGTCGGGCAAGCGGATTTCGCCCACAGCGTGAATGGCGCGGCCATCACGCCGATCCACCCGCCCGCTGATCGTGATCGGCACACCCAGCGGCACAGGGCGTAAGAAGTCCACGTTGAGGTTGACGGCCACCACGGCGTAACCGGCCATCCACACCGCCAGCCCCATTGCTTCGTCCAGCAGTGCCGCCGATGCGCCGCCGTGTGCGTGGCCGGGCGGCCCTTGCTGGTGCTCGGTCAGTGTGATCTCGCCGAAGATGGATTTATCCTCGCAGATGTACCACTGGATGCCGATGCCGCGCGGATTTTCATCGCCGCATGTAAAGCACATGCCATGTTGTGGGAATGCTCGCATGCTGTCCATCCTTGTGGAGAGGGTTGACTACGTCTGCATGGCGTTTCGGTTTCACTTCATGGCCCGGGCGTAGGGGCGCGGCCATACTGGGGATGGAAAGGCACATCGGCCAGGTCTACGTTGAGCGTCAGCAGGTTCACCAGCACCCAGCCGCGTCGACCGCTGGGCGCTTCTACCTCCATCCACTCGTTGTTCCAGTTGGTGGTGATCGCTTCCAGCGCATCGCCGCGCACCAGCACCTCCAGCACGGGGTACTCGTAACCCGGCCCGGCACGCAGGTTCAGCTCATCGCTGGCGACGACCGCATCGGGCACGCGGGCGGCTATGGTGAGCGTCGCCTCGCCGACTGTGCCGCTCTCCGCGCCGGTCAGGCGCAGGGTGTAGTCGCCCGCTGGAACGGTGCTCAAATCCACCTCGTAGGTGAAGACACCCGCTGCATCCGCCTTGGGCAGCGAATCGCGGATGGAACGCTCCGCCCCGATCAGCTCAAAGAAAACCGTCTCGTTGGGGGCAAAACCCAGCGCGGTGATCGTCAACCGCTCGCCTGCACGCGGTTGGGGCGGGTCCAGCAGCAGTCCCTCAATGGACGGGGCAGGCGTGGGCGTAGGGAGTTGTACACCCACCTCGTAGGCAATCGTGCGCTCGGTGCGTTGCTCTATTAACCCGAAAGCCTCGCTGAAAGGCTGGATGAACAGCGAAGCCGTATACTGCCCCAGCGGCAGCCCCTCGCGGTTGATGTGTACCGTCAGCTCCACTGGCGGCACATCTGGCCCCAGCGAGAACGATTCTGGCTCTACTGTCACGCGCTCGTCGCTGCTGGAAACGAAGAAACTCCACGGCGGAGGAGGGTCGGGGTTTTCAGAGCGCCAGCCGACGGTGAGCGTCACTTGCTCGGCTTCACCCGCCTCAATAATCTCATCGGCAGGATAGATGTCGTATACAGGATAGGCCCAGCGAAAGGCGAGATCGCCGCTCAAGTCGGCATCAGGCGGTTGGCCGATGCGCGCCGCGAGGAAACGGTCCACGGCGCGGTTTGACCATCCTGCATAGGCTTCCTGACGCAGGGCCACGATCACCAGTGCCAGTGCAGCGTCGGACGGTTCGGCAGGGGCGCGTAGCACGGTGACGTTCTCAAAGGGCGTGGCGTAAGCCTCCAGCGGTGCGCCGGTGAGCGCCAGCGGGCGGGCCGGGTTGTAGAGGTAGATCAGCACGGCCTCATCCGGTCCCGCCTCGAGGCGCTGGCGAAGCTGCTCCTCGCTGAGCACGTCGATCAGTTCCAGCGCCCTCACATCCAGCACACCGGCAGCGCTGGTGATGTTGTAGCCGGCGTTGCTGGTGGGCGGCATCACCAGCCGCCGCACGGTAGCTTCGCCCACAAGCGGTGCCGCCACCGGCAGATGATGCTCATGCGTGTCCCCGCCGGCATCTTCGGCCAGCAGCAAGCGCATCCCGCCGAAAGTCGCTACACGCACGCGCACGCCCTCCAGCCGCTCGCCGCTCAGGCCGGAGGTGACCTGAAAATCCACCATGCCCGCTGCGCTCTCCACCCGTGCCAGACCGTTGGCATCGGTCACGGCGGAGACGATCTGCGCCTCGGCGATCCCCCCTCTACCGAGGATCAAAGGGAGCACCACCTGGCAAGCGGCGAGCGGTAGGGCTGCGATCAGCAGCAGGGTGAGTCTGATAATGGTCTTCCGAGCACCCATGACGGGGCAAGTATAACGCGCCGAGGGGGAAGCGGCCAGCCTCGGCCTCACAAGAGTGGAGCGGTGATCGGCCGATCGGGCGGCCGACAGCGCGGCCAGCGCGGGATGCTGTGCCGCGTCATTGAGGGCGGCAGCGTACATGTTGGCGCGCCCATTGAGCAGGTTAGAGAGGTGAGAAAACCACCCCACTACAGCAGGTTCCTAGCCCTGCCGATTGCCCTGCGCTATACTCCATGCAAGTTGTTACGCCATCCAAGCATCAGAAGGGGAGAGTATGCGTTCCTTCACGTTGCGACGGTCTGCGGCGCTGATCGTCGCCCTACTGCTCTCGGCTTGCGCGGCGAGTGCGGCTACCTCTTCGGACGATGAGATGACCCTCCCTACGCTGGAGCCGGCGGTGCTGGCCGAGGGCGAAAAAGTGCGCGTCGTGGCAACCACCAGCATCATCGGTGATGTGGTAGCACAAGTGGGCGGTGAACACATCGATCTCACAGTGATTATGGCCCCCGGCCAGGACCCCCATAGCTACCAGCCTGTCGCCCGCGATCTGGCACGCATTGAGCAGGCGCATGTTGTCTTCGTCAACGGCCTCGATCTGGAAGAGGGGCTGCTGGCAATGGTGGAGACAGTGGCGCAGGCCGCGCCGCTGGTGCCGGTCTCGGCGGGTGTGGAGGTCATCGCGGGGGGCGATGAAGAACACGCTGCTGACGAGCATGAGGAACATGCCGCCGGCGATCCGCACACGTGGATGGACCCCCACAACGTCATGATCTGGGCGGAGAACATCGCGACGGCGCTGGCAGCGCTTGATGCGGCTCATGCGGAGGACTACCGTGCCAACGCCGAGGCTTATCAAGAGGAGCTCCGGGCGCTGGATGCCTACATCCGCGAGCAGGTGGCGCTCATCCCGCCGGAGCGCCGCAAACTGGTGACCAATCACGAAGCGCTGGCCTACTTTGCGCGACGCTACGGTTTTGAGGTCATCGGTACAGTCTATTTGGGTGCCAGCCAGCTTGCCGAACCCTCGGCGGGCGACATAGCACAGTTGGTGGAAACCATCCGTGCCGAAGATGTGCCTGCCATCTTCGTCGAGACGACGGTCAGCGATACGCTGGCGCGTGCCATCGCCCGTGAGGTGGGGCGTGAGATCGGCGTCTATACGCTCTACACCGGCTCGCTGGGGCCGCCCGGTAGCGGCGCAGATACCTATATCGGCATGATGCGTGCTAATATAGAGACCATCGTAACGGCGTTGGGAACGCAGTGAGGGGAATCCTGCCCTTCCTGCGGGAACGGATCGGGAGATGGTCATTCGGCTAAACACCTACGGGCGTGCGCATATTGAACACACCACCGAGGGCGCAGCGGCCCTGGAGGTGGAACATCTGACGTTCACCTACCCGGGCGCAGCGCAACCTGCCCTTGAAGATGTCACCCTCACGGTGGCGCGTGGCGAGAAGGTGGCGCTGGTGGGGCCAAACGGTGCGGGCAAGACCACGCTGATCAAGATCATCGCCGGCTTGGAGAAGGCCCCTAACGGCGTCATCCGCGTGTACGGCAAGCCCCGCGAGGCTTGCTTCCACCGTGTGGGCTATGTGCCCCAGCGCGGCGATGTGGACTGGGACTTCCCCGTCAGCGTGCGCGAGGTGGTGATGATGGGCCGCTATGCCCATCTGGGTTGGCTCAAGTGGCCGCGCCCTGTTGATCATGAAGCGGTAGAGCGGGCGCTAGAGCAGATGAACTTGCTTGACCTCGCCGAGCGGCAGATCGGCGAGCTTTCCGGCGGGCAGCAGCAGCGCGTCATGCTGGCCCGCACCCTGGCACAGGACGCCGACCTGCTGCTGCTTGACGAGCCGCTCAATGCGGTGGATATGCCCACGCAGGAGCTGATCTTCCACGTGCTGGAGCATCTGGCTGCCAGCGGCAAAGCAGTAGTCGTCAGCACGCACGATCTGGGCATTCTGCCCATCCACTTCTCCCGCGCCGTGTTTCTGGATCGGCGCATCGTGGCCGATGGGCCGGTGGGGCAGGTGCTCACCGCCGAGACCCTCGCCCGCGCCTATGGCATACAATTGTGTACCGATTGCCCGCCCGAAGAGCGGGCTGCTGTGGGGCGCTATGTTCAGCGCACTCGTTAGCTGGCTTACGGAGCCGTTCACTTACGCTTTTATGCAGCGCGGCCTGATCGCCGGCGTGCTGGTCGGTGTGGCCTGTGCGGTGCTCAGCGCCTATGTGGTGTGGCGCGGCATGGCCTTCGTCGGCGATGCGATGGCACACACCATCCTGCCCGGCGTGGTGGTAGCCTTCCTGCAGGGCGTCAACCTTTTTATCGGTGCACTCATCGCCGGTTTGCTCACCGCGTTGGGCATCGGCTGGCTGAGCCGCAACCGCGAAGTGCGCGAAGATACGGCCATCGGGGTGATGTTCTCCGGTTTTTTTGCGCTGGGCATCCTGCTCTTGAGCCGTGTGCAGAGCTACCGCGACCTGACCCACATCCTCTTCGGCGACATCCTCGGCGTCTCCCCCGGCGACCTGTGGATCATGGCTGCGGTGACCGCCGTGGTGCTCGCAGCGGTGGTGCTCTTCTACAAGGAGCTGCTGCTCACCTCGTTTGACCCCGGCCACGCGGTGGCTATCGGCCTCTCACCGGAGGTAGTGCGCTATGGCCTGTTGGTGCTGCTGGCGTTGACGGTTGTCTCGGCCATTCAGGCCGTCGGCGTGGTGATGGTGATCGCCTTGCTGGTGACTCCGGCAGCGACGGCCTCTTTGCTCGTGCGCCGCCTGCCACAGATCATGATCGTCGGTGCAGGGTTGGCGATCGCTGCTGCGCTGGTGGGGCTGTATGCCTCGTACTACGGGGGAGTGGCCTCCGGTGCGGCTATCGTGCTGGCGCTGACGGCCTTCTTCGTGCTGGTCTTCCTGTTTGCGCCGCATCGTGGGTTGCTCTGGCGATAGGCAAGCCGAGGGATCGGCCCTCCGGCTTAGGCTAATCTGCGCCGCGCTGCTGTGATTTTTGTCACCCCTTTGTATGACACGCGGCTTGTATAAGGCTTCCCTTCTGATGTAAGATAAGGTTACCCTATATCAAGAAAGGTCGTAGCCTTTCTGCCGCTTTTGACATTTACCCCATGAGGAGGAGAGTGGTGTTCGCCACCCGCCATCGGCCACAGGACAGCGTTGAAGCGCATGAGGACCGGAGGCCGGAGTGTGCCGTCTGCGCAGAATGCTACCCACTCAGCGCAGCGCCGTGCGGTGAGTGCCTGCGGCTGGTGGGGATTGAAGGTGGGCGGCGCCTGCGCCGCCGCCTTGCCGAGCTAGGCCTTAACCCCGGCAGCGTCGTGCGTGTGGTGCAGCGCCAGTCGGGCGGCCCGCTTATCCTTGCCGTAAAGGGGGATGCTCGTATGGCTATCGGGCGTGGCATGGCGCACAAGATCATCGTGGCACCGCTGGGAGCCGATTGATGCGCGACTGCTGCAAGGAATACATCCCCGACCAGCCCGCCGTGAAAGAGGACCGCGCGGGCTTTACCATCGCTCTCGCAGGCAACCCTAACTCCGGCAAGAGTACCCTTTTCAATGCGCTGACCGGCGCACGTCAGCACACCGGCAACTGGCCCGGCAAAACCGTCGAGCGGCGCGAAGGGCGTTTTACCTTCGGCGGGTGCGAGTTTACGGTGGTGGACCTGCCCGGAACGTACAGCCTTTCGGCTTTCTCCAGCGAGGAGATCATCGCGCTGGACTATCTGCTGGACGCCCGTCCGGATGTTGTGGTGTGCGTGGTGGATGCGGGCAACCTGGAGCGCAATCTGTACCTGACCGTGCAGATTGTGGAACTAGGCCTACCGGTGATCGTAGCCCTCAACATGATGGATGAGGCATCTGCACGCGGCTTGAAGATAGACACCGAGCGTCTTTCGCAAGCGCTGGGTGGCGTGCCGATTGTCCCCACCGTTGCCCGTCGCGCCGAGGGGCTTGAGGCACTTAAGCAGCACATCCTCTCCCGCCTCATCCCCTCTCGTCCTGTGGAGAGGGGGGCGGAGGATGAAGCGCTTTCCCCCATTGACTACAGCCCCGCCGTAGAGTCTGTCCTTGCCCGCCTCGCGCCTCTGATTGCCATGCATCCCGCCCTAGCAGAGTGTGCCCCTCCGCGCTGGCTGGCGTTGCGCCTGCTGGAGGGCGATGCGCACATCACGGCGCGGGTGCAGGCCGTTGAAGGGACGGCAGACCTGCTGGCAGCAGCCCACGAGGCGAGTGCCTACCTCGGCTACTATCTGGGCGATGACCTTGATATCTTCATCGCCGACCGCCGCTATGGGTGGATCAACCGACTGGTGCGCGAGGTGGTTAGCCGCCCCGCTGGCGACCGTCCTACCTTCTCCGACCGCATTGATGCCTGGGTGACGCATCCCTTGCTGGGCCTGCCTGTCTTCTTGGTCGCCATGTGGCTGGTCTTCCAGATGACGACGCGCGTCTCTGCCCCCCTTGTGGACTGGGTTGACAACGTGATCAACGGTGTACTTGCAGGCTGGGTGAGCGCTCTGTTGGACGTGGCCGCCCTGAGCGAGACATGGTTCGCTTCGCTTATCACCGACGGTGTGATCGCTGGAGTAGGGGGCGTGCTGGTCTTTGTGCCCGTGCTGGCCTTCATGTACTTCTTTATCGCCGTGCTGGAAGATTCCGGCTACATGGCGCGCGCCGCGTTTCTGATGGATCGCTTCATGCACCTCATCGGCCTGCATGGCAAGAGCTTCATCCCCATGCTGTTGGGCTTTGGCTGTAACGTGCCCGGCATCTATGCCACGCGCACGCTGGAGGATGAGCGCGAGCGTCTTCTCACCGGCCTGTTGGTGCCTTTCATGAGCTGCGGCGCACGTCTGCCGGTCTATATGCTCATTGGCGCGGTTTTCTTCGGCGAGCAGGCCGGAACGCTGGTCTTTGCGCTGTATGTGCTGGGCATTGTAGTGGCCATCCTCGTCGGACTGGTCCTGCGTCGCACGCTCCTGCGCCGCGACGAGGACGCTCCTTTTGTGATTGAACTGCCGCCGTACCGCCTACCTGCGCTGAAGGGCTTACTGATCCACACCTGGGAGCGCACTTGGTCATTTGTGAAGCACGCCTCAACGGTCATCCTCGCTGCCTCGGTGGTGGTGTGGCTGCTGGTTTCCATCCCTGTCCATGCGCCGACGGGCGAAGGGTTTGCAGCGGTGGATGCCGAACACAGTGCGCTGGCGGCGTTGAGTCGCTGGCTGGCTCCTGTTTTTCGCCCTGCCGGATTCGGGACGTGGCAGGCAGCCTCGTCGCTGGTGACCGGATTCGTGGCCAAGGAGGTGATCGTCTCCACGCTGAGTGTGGTCTATGTGGGCGAAGCGCCTGCCGATCCCACCGCTGGCGCATTGGGCTTTCTGGAAGGGCTGCGGCTGATCCTTACCTCTTTTGGGGATGCACTGCTGGGCGTACTGCGGGAAGCCCTCGGCTTGCTGCTCCCTCTTGATCTTGGCGGCGGCAGCGCAGTAAACTCTTCTATAGACCCGGCGCTGGTTAGTGCTCTGCGGGGGGCCTTTACACCGCTCTCCGCGGCGGCCTTCTGCGTTTTTGTGTTGCTCACTGCTCCCTGTATCACCACCATGAACGCCCAGCGCCACGAGTTCGGCGCACGCTGGATGGCTGTTGGTATGGTGACCATGCTCCTCGTGGCGTGGACGGCTGCGGTGATGGTCTATCAGGGTGGGCGGCTGCTGGGCCTGACTTAGGGAGCGTCCTATGTCGCTGCTGCACGAGGTCCTGCGGGTGCTGGAGCAGGCCGAGCATCCGCTCAGCTTCAATGAGCTCAGCCGAGAGCTGGGCGTTGAGCCGGGAGCCTTACAGGGCATGATTGATTTCTGGGTGCGCAAAGGACGTTTGCGCACCGTCGGGCCGCTGGACGGCACACAGTGCGAGACAAGCGGCTGTGTGGGCTGCTCGGCGTCCGGCCCGGCGCGTTGTCCGCTGATCTTCCATGAACCCACGCGTTATGTGATCAACCGCCGCGAGGGGGATGTCTTGAAGTAAAGGGCACTGAGCGTAAATGGTCGGGAGGGGCACCTCGCCCCTCCCTTTTTGCTCGAAACTCGTCCCCCTTACTGCGCGGGTAGGATGGTGAACAACATCCCCTCGCCGCGCCCGTACACCTCCGGGAAGTAGAACTCGCGGGCCACAGTGGGGATGACGCGGAAGCGCCCCACCGTCCCCAGCCGAATCTGGTAGGTATACTGATACGTGCCCCGGGGGAGCACATCGGCGAAGAGCACTGCCTTCTCATCGCGCAGGTCGGTCTGGCTGAACCACCACCAGCCCCAGCCCTTCGCCAGCGGGTCATCCGGCTTGATCACCGGACGCTCACCCAACACGCTCTCGGTGAGCAGGCTCACGTCCACCGCCTCCGCGCCCGCCGGGAAGGGGTCCTCTACCACAACGTAGTACAGGTCGTTGGGCGCAATGATGGTCACCTCCACGGTGATCACATCGCCCACGCGCCCCTCGCTGATGGGGTTGCCGCTCGCGTCCAGATAGCGGCGGCTGACGATCACACCGCGGCTGAGTGGGGCGATCTCCTCCACCGGCAGATAAGCCGTCAGGTGGGCGGTGTAGTACAGACGCCCCGCTCCTGCGCTGCGGATGAAGGTGAAGCGGTTGACCACATCGCGCAGCAGCTGCTGCACGTCAATTGTGATCACCTGCGACTGGCGCACCGTCTCGGGGCTGACCGCGCCTTGCGCGTAGGACTGCCCGTTGAACTCAAAGCGCCACGTGTAGTTGGCATCCAGCTCACCGGTGGCGGCCATCCAATCGGTGAGGCCAATGAGTGCCCAGACGGTCTCTTGCGTGGTCTCCCAATGGCTACCCTGCCGGGCGACCATCAGCCAGCGCACAATGTTGGGGGCCAGTTCGCTCTGCGGCCACAGGCGGGCGAAGGTATCGAGGATGATGGCCGTGGAGCGCGTGTCGGTGTTCCAGTTCCAGCGGTCCTCGGAAGATTCCTCCCAGTGTGCGCCGGTAGCGCTGAGGATGGCTGCATTGACAAGGTCGGATTTGAGTGTCTCCAGCCGTGCATCGGCGGGGTCGATCATCCACAGCGTCTGGGCCAGCAAGGCACGGGCGAAGTGCTGCATCCCTTGCCGCGCTTCGTAGAGCTGCACCGTGCGGCTGGCATCCGGCTGACCGGCCAGCGCCAGCACGTAGAGCACATAGGCCTGCGTGTGCCGCTCATGCTGCTCGCTGAGCATATCCAGCGGCTTGAGCCGCCCGCGCAGGTAGGTGAGGGCGTCCTCCAGCACGCGCTCCTCAATCGTGTAGCCTGCTTCGCGGGCGGCCAGCAGGCCCTGCACCACGTAGGCGGTGACGGTGGGGTTGCTGGGACTCTCCACAAACCAACCCCAGCCGCCGTCCACGTGCTGCTGGGCGTAGAGGCGCTGCAGCCCGATGCCGATCTGCTGATCGAGGCGGCGCTCCAGTTCGGCGTCCTGAATGCCGAGCTGGCGCAGCGCCCGCACGGTGAGTGCGTTGGGCAGGAAGCGGCTGACGGTCTGCTCGGTGCACTCATAGGGGAAGTGCTCCAGCCATGTCAGGCCGTCGATGGTAGCCGCCGCTAGCGAGGGATCGATGCGCACAGTGACGTTGCCCTGCGTCACCTCATAGGTGGGCGGCAGGACGACGCCTTCGTTGCGCTGGCCCTCGCCGACGATCTGGCCAGCCGTACCGACCGTCTCCGGCACCTCGTAGCGATAGACCGGTAGCATCTGATCATGGGATGGGTCGCCTAGCGGCGGCTTAGAGGCATCGCGCAGATTGTCACCCTCGGCGGAGAAGACCAGGTCTACCCACTCCGCATCGGGGTTGACAACCACCGGCCACTCTACCACCACGCGCCCACCCGCCGGAATGTCCACCACCTGCTCCGCTGTGCCGATGATGGTCACACCTTGCGCTTGCAGTGCCACGCGCGTCCGCAGCGGCGCCTCGGTGTTGTTGTGTACCACTGCCGAGAGCGTGGCTTCATCGTTG